>NZ_JAQFJJ010000001.1:0-228529 GCF_030440005.1 Streptococcus sp. SP1 | reverse complement strand
ATTGTGGAGTATATTGATTATTACAACAACAAACGCATTAAGGTAAAACTAAAAGGACTTAGTCCTGTGCAATACAGAACTAAATCCTTCACTTAAATTATTTGTCTAACTTTTTGGGGTCAGTACACAAGGACATCAGTCAGGCTCTCTTTATCAATCCAGTCTATTTAGGCCAATTGATTAAACGAGAAACCAATGCGACTTTCGCAGAACTCCTCAACAAACAGCGGATTAAGGCTGCCCAGCAGCTCCTCTTATCGACCAATGACAGCATTGAAGATATCTGCTATAAAGTCGGTTACAGTAATGTAGGCTATTTCTACAAGGTTTTCCGTAAACTCTGTGGAAAATCGCCTAAAACCTATCGCTTACAAGTCATGACAGAGCATGCAGAAGATGAGTAAAAGGCTGAGACGGTGGTCTCAGCCTTTTAATTGAAGATAAAGTCTTCTTAAAAACTTTCCTTAGGTGAGTACGGACGTTAGGTGAAATTATCCAGTGGATGATTTCAGCAATCCAGGAAGTTCCATGACTAATTATTGAACCTAAGGTTTCAATAATTCCGAGTACCTGAAACAAATGTGTTTCAGGTACTTTCCTCACGGCGGGAAGTTTCAGTAGATGATTAGATAATTCTAACGAATGAATTTTTTTAAGATTTTATTAGATTTGTAAAGATGTATCCTCCTAGAATCTAATGATTCTGCGTCGAATACCCTATTTTGACTTTATCCGCTACGTCCTTTGTATCTTGATTTTCCCAACCAGCAGCTCAGCTTCAATGGTGATTTCTGTGAGTTGATTCCAGTCGATCTTTTCTTGGTCTACGTGAAATAGAAGAGGGGTCATGGTGAGGAGCGCTTGGCGTTCTTCAGGAGTTAAACTCTTGGTGAGGCTGACCGTTTCGGATGAGAGGATCTGGCAGTGGTCTTCAAAGTGCTCCAAAATTTCCTGGTTGGAGTAGGATTGCTTGGTCAATTGATCTTGGGCCAACTGACGAATTTCTTTCAGATGAGAAGAGGTTGGGACGACCTTAATGATGACCCCTCCTGCCTTTAGGACACGCTCGAATTCAGCGTAATTAGCTGGGGAGAAGATGTCCAAAATGACCTCCATACTCTTAGATTGAATGGGTAAATGAGCCAAGTCTCCTACAAACCAATTGACCTTCCAGCTAGCGTCACTCTTGGCAGCTAGCTGCACAGATTCCTTGGAAAGATCAAATGCATAGAAAGTAGCTTCGGGATAGGTTTCTTGTAGTTTTCGGGAGTAATAGCCTTCTCCACATCCGATATCTAGAATCTTGGCATCACTGGTCGGAATTTTTTGTCCGATCGCTGTTAGAATCGGCTCATAAAAACCTGCTTCCAAGATCAGCTGGCGATTCTGGAAATTTTCTTTGTCATAGTCCTTCGATTGCTTGATCTGGGGAGCCAGATTGACATAGCCAAATTTCGCCAAATCAAAAGAATGGCTCTTGGGACATTTAAAACTGGTCTCCACAAGTTCTAGGTCTAGTTGGCAGATGGGACAGGCAAAAGCAGTGGCTGTTTGAAATCGTTGTAATTTTGGTTTGATCGGTGTATTCATATTAGTAGTGTAACAAAAGAGCCTCTAGATAGCAACCGATGTTTTAATGAGACTCCAATTGGTTGAGAAATATGATTTTGAGTCTATGCCACTCCATACAGAATATGAGCTGACAAAAAAAGGTAAGTCACTGATGCCGATTTTAAAGGACTTGAATCAATGGGGAAAAGAATGGTTGTAATAAATTTTTTCCTCATTTTAATCTCTTCTATCTCGCCACTCATCTCTTCATTTTAACCACTTAGCCCCAAAAGGCGTTTTTTAAATGGCTTTTTTGCTAGACTGGTTCTATCAAAAGGAGAGAGAACATGATATTACAAGCTAAAAACATCAGTAAACGATATGGAAATCATTTAGCCGTAAACAATATTCACTTACAGTTTGAAAAGGGAACGTTTAATGCGATTCTAGGACCAAATGGGGCGGGGAAATCAACGACGATTTCCATGTTGATTGGTTTGAAACAACCAACGCAAGGTGAAATCATCTATGAACCAGGTACTAAAATTGGTGTGGTCTTCCAGACTAGTGTCTTAGATGAGATGCTGACGGTTAGGGAAAATCTGACCATTCGTGCCAGACAGTACAAAGGCCTAAAACCCAATCGTGTATCTAGTCTCATTAATCGTCTAGGCCTATCAGCTTTCCAAAAGCAGAAATATGGGACGCTTTCAGGCGGCCAAAAGCGTCGGGTTGACATTGCGCGTGCCCTGCTCTCACAACCAGATATTCTTTTCTTAGACGAACCAACGACAGGTTTGGATATCCAAACCCGGAAGTCTATTTGGGATTTGCTCTATCAATTGCAGAGGGAAGAGGGAATGACTGTTGTTTTGACCACGCATTATCTTGACGAGGCAGATGAAGCTGATCAGATTTATATTGTGGACAATGGGAAAGTGATTGCTCAGGGATCAGCACTAGATATTAAGAGCCAGTATGCAAAAAACATCTTGAAGATTCGTTTCAAGGAGATGCAGCAGATAGAAAGTCCTAAAAATTCAGGAATGTCAGTAGAACAACAGGGACCATTAGAATATGTTTTTCAACCCGAGAGTGAAAGGGAAGCCATTGATTACCTGGCACAAGTTAGAAATAAAATAGCCCATTTTGAGTTTCGTCCAGGGACCATGGATGATGCCTTTATTGCACTTACAGGAAGGGAGGTCCGCTAATGCTAGCCTTACTAAAGCGAAATTTTTTATTGTATTTCAGGAATCGTTCAGGAGTTTTCTTCTCCCTGTTGGGAGCCTTGATTTCCTTTGTTCTCTATATTATTTTTCTTCAAAAAAATCTAACAGATGCTTGGGCTCAGCTCCCCAATAGTGGTCCTGTGTTAAATAATTGGTTAATGAGTGGGACGCTGGCTGTGACAGGGATTACGACAAGTCTGGCTGCCCTGACTCAGTTAGTAAAGGACCGTGAACATCAAGTAGATCAGGATCTTTATTTATCGGACCAAGGAAAGTGGCGGTTACCATTTTCGTATCTAACGAGCGCAATCATCATCTCTTTTTTCATGCAGGCCCTTATGTATGTGCTGATGTGTGGCTATTTTAGAGAAGTTCCAACCCTTTCTCTATTACCTGAGGTACTCCTCATCATGCTACTTAGTAGCCTGCTTTCTAGTTTAGTGAATGCCATTTTTGTTTATTTTTTCCATTCCGTAGACAGTCTTGGGAAGTTTTCGACCATAGTGGGTACAGCTTCTGGTTTTTTGGTAGGGACTTATGTACCTTTAGGTGTTCTACCTGATTTTGCACAACTACTAATGAAATGTACTCCAGCAACTTATATTGCATCACTTTATCGGCAAGTACTCATGAAAGAAGCAGTGAGCGAAACCTTTAAGGGGCGAGATGATCTTCTTCGAGAATTTCAAGAAAAAATGGGTGTTCAGCTCAAATGGCAAGCTTTATTGACAAAGGAACAAACATACCTTATAGTGTTAGGAGGCATTCTTCTAGCTTTGGGGATTTGGATTTCCTTAGCAAAAAGATCGAATAAAAGAAAGTAAGTGAGAATTGGAGTAGGAATGAAGATTCGTTTTGAGGAAAAACAGGATATTCCAGAAAACAACCCCTGTGTGGTCATTCAAGCCAAGCAATTATCTGATCAAGCACGAGAGGTGATGGACTATCTCGAACAGTTTTCGACAGTGAATCAAGTAGTGATCCCTATCAAAACAGATGATCATTTGATCATGGTGAAAATTGATGACATTATTTTAGCTGAGATTGATAAGAATCAGCTAACCATTTATACAACAGACAAAACGTTCACCATCAGAGATACTTTGACAAATTTTCAACATCGGATTAATCGTCGTAATTTTTTACAGATATCACGCCACGCGGTGATGAATATCGACCATTTGGAATCGCTATCGGATAGTTTTTCAGGCAATATGATGGCTAAACTGACACGCGGAGTAAAATCAAGTGTCAGTCGGAAATATGTCAAATCCTTGATGGATTATTTAGGGGTATAGGAGAAAGTGATGAAACGAGTTATAGCTTATTTTGTATCTGGTATGAGGACAGGTTCCTTCTTTTATTTGTGTTTGATGTTATTATCCCATCTCTATACCAACATCGTATATCCTGCCGTGAATGTCCGCAACATCCTAGTGATCTTTTTAATGAGTGGAACAATGGGAGTCTTGACGTTCATTCTTGAGGAAGAAGAGTTTTTGACCTATAGTTTGCGTGTGGTCTTGCATTTAGTTGTGACAGCCACCATCTTAGCATTGACCTACTTATTTTTTGGCTGGGGGGCAGCCTTACGGAGCCCGATTCCTTGGTTGATCTTTCTAGCCATTTACGGCCTGATCTGGCTTTACCAGATTTGGCAACTCCATAAAAAAACTCAACGAATCAACCAAGCTTTGTTGCATCGCAGAAAAGGGAAATAGTCCCAGAAAAAAGTGTATAAGAAAACCACGAAGTTCATACCAAACTCCGTGGTTTTACTTTCTTAATAAGTCAAAACAAAGTATTTTTTCTTACCGCGACGGATAACGGTCAATTCATTTTCTAATTTATCGCTATCGCTCAAGACATAGTCAAGGTCTTGGATGCGTTCGCCGTTGACGTAGATAGCTCCATTTTGAACATCTTCGCGGGCTTGGCGTTTAGAATTTACCACACCAGCTGTGACCAAGAGTTCGACAATGTTGAGGTTGTCTTCTGCTTGGACATGGTAGTTTGGCACACCACGAAGGCCTTGTTTGAGTTCTTTGACAGAAAGGTTTTTGATGTTTCCTGCAAAGAGTTGTTCTGTGATGTTAAGGGCTTCCTTGTAGGCTTCTTCGCCGTGGACAAGGGTGACCACTTCACGCGCCAAGATCTTTTGAGCCAAGCGTTCATGAGGAGCAGCCTCAAACTGTTTACGGATCTCTTCGATTTCGTCCAGTGACAAGAAAGTGAAGATCTTCAAGAAGCGCACAGCATCCGCATCCATCACATTCATCCAGAATTGGTACATTTCGTATGGAGATGTTTTGTCTGCATTGAGCCAGACCGCATTGCCTTCTGATTTACCGAATTTCTTGCCAGTTGCATCTGTGATCAAAGGCACAGTCATAACATGACCAGTTTTATCTGCTTTACGACGCATCAACTCAGTACCGGCTGTCATGTTTCCCCATTGGTCAGATCCACCGATTTGAAGGGTTACATTGTGCTCTTGGTTGAGGACGTAGAAGTCATAGCCTTGCATAATTTGGTAGGCAAACTCTGTGTAAGAAATCCCTGTCTCAATCCGTTTTTTAACAGATTCTTTACTCATCATAGCATTGACCGTAAAGTATTTCCCGACATCACGAAGGAAGTCAATAAAGCTAATGCTTCCGAACCAATCGTAGTTGTTGACCATTTCGGCTTTATTGTCCCCATTTTCAAAATCGAGGAAACGAGACAATTGTCCTTGAATGGAGCGAACCCATTCTTGTACAGTTTCTTTTGTTTGGAGACTACGTTCAGCATCTTTGAAGGACGGATCTCCAATGAGACCAGTCGCACCGCCAACGAGCGCATAAGGTTTGTGGCCTGCTAGTTGAAGACGACGGCTCGTCAAGATGGCAACCAAGTGGCCAAGGTGAAGGCTGTCAGCAGTTGGATCATAACCAGTATAATAAGAAACCTGACCTTCTTCCAGTGCTTTGCGCAAGGCTTCTTCATCCGTCGTTTGAAATACCAAACCACGCTCTTTTAGCTCATCAAAAATGTGCATGTGTCTTTTCTCCTTTATAAGTTTATTCATTTCTCTATTCTACCATAAACCACAGAAATGGCAATGCTTTCCATCATTTTCTTGACCTTATCCAAGAGGAGTGAGTGACGATTTCTACGCTCTTGTGATTGAAAACAAAGGGCCTAATCTGCTATAATATAGGGAACAAGGAGAAAGAATCAGTGAATCAATTAAAAGAGAAGTTGCAAGATTTTTGGAAGAAAGTCCAAAAATTCTTTGCAAATATGTATACAGAAACTCCAAATAAGGAAAAAAAAGAAGAGAGCAGTTGGTCTATTGGTGATATTTTTGCGACCTCTTTACGGACCCTCAAACTCTTGTGGGATGTCATGATTGCCCTTTCTATTTGCCTCTTTTTATTTGGTGCAGGGATCGGGATTGGTTATGCTGCGAGTCTCTTTAACAATGTTAAGGCTCCGAAGACAGAGGAATTGGTCCAGCAGGTGCGTAATGTTAGTAGCGTTTCAAAACTGACCTATTCTGATAAGAGTTTGATTTCAGAAGTAGACAGTGATTTGATCCGCACACCAGTAGCTGGAGATGCTATTTCAGACAATGTCAAAAAGGCTGTGATTGCTACTGAGGATGAGAATTTTGAAAGCCACAAGGGGGTTGTGCCCAAAGCCGTTCTTCGGGCGACGCTTGGATCTGTAGCCGGCGTTGGCTCCTCTAGTGGGGGATCGACCTTGACCCAGCAGTTGATCAAACAGCAAGTCGTCGGAGACGCTCCGACCTTTACTCGTAAGGCGACAGAAATTGTCGACGCCCTTGCCTTAGAGCGAGGGATGGATAAAAACGAAATCCTGACCACTTACTTAAATGTTTCACCTTTTGGACGAAACAATCGGGGACAAAACATTGCGGGTGTGGAAGCTGCGGCTCAAGGGATCTTTGGAGTCTCTGCGAAAGACCTGTCCGTTCCACAAGCGGCCTTTATCGCAGGGCTGCCACAAAGTCCGATTGTCTACTCCCCTTATGCTGCAGACGGTAGCCTAAAGAGTAAGGAAAATCTAGAGTTAGGTTTGGCGCGTGCCAAAGACGTCTTGTTCAATATGTACAGGACAGGAGTCTTATCGAAAAAAGACTACGAAACCTATGCTCAGTATGATTTGACCAAAGACTTCATCGCTTCGGATGGCATCGAGAAAACGCCACATGACTACCTCTATTTCCAAGCCATGAAAGAGGCGAAAGAGGCCATGTATGATTACTTGATCAAACGAGACAATGTGACCAAGCAAGACTTGAAAAATAATGAGACGGTTAAGTCTTATCAAAAATTAGCTGAAAGTGAGTTGCGTGAAGGTGGCTACACCATTCAAACAACCATTAACAAACCGGTTCACAATGCGATGCAGGCTGCAGTGGCGAATTTTGGAAACATCTTGGATGATGAAACGGGACTTGTAGAAGTTGGGAATGTCCTCATGGACAATCGAACCGGTGCGATTTTAGGTTTTATCGGTGGACGTAATTTTGACGGCAACCAAAACAACCATGCCTTTGATACTGAACGTTCACCAGGGTCTACTATCAAACCATTGTTGGCCTATGGGATTGCCATTGACCAAGGCTTGATGGGAAGCAATAGTATCCTTTCTAACTACCCAACTAATTTCTCAAGTGGCGAACCGATCATGCACGTAGATAACCGAGGAACGGCTATGATGGATCTTCGTGAGGCTCTCAATACTTCATGGAATATCCCAGCCTATTGGACCTACCGAACCCTACGTGAAAAAGGGGTGGATGTTCCCTCTTACATGAAGAAGATGGGCTATGATATCTCTGAATACGGAATTGAGAGTCTGCCGATGGGTGGGGGAATTGAGGTCACAGTTGCTCAACATACCAATGGTTACCAGACCATAGCCAATAATGGAAACTACCTCAAGCGTTATATGGTAGAGCAAATTATTGATCGGGATGGGGATGTGGTCTATAAGCATGAAGCAGATCCTGTTCGTGTCTACTCTCCAGCAACGGCAACGATTATGCAAGATCTCTTACGTGGAGTGCTCACATCTGGGGCAACCACAACCTTCAAATCACGTCTTAGTCAAGTCAATCCAACGCTTGCTGGTGCTGACTGGATTGGAAAAACTGGTACCACTAATTCAAATGGGGATATGTGGTTGATGTTGTCCACGCCAACTGTCTCTCTAGGAGGGTGGATTGGTCATGACAACAATGCCTCCATGCAGGCACTAACAGGATATAACAATAATGCTCAGTATATGGCGCAATTAGTGAATGCTATCTATCAAGCAGATCCGAGTCTTTTGGGTGTCCAAGACAAATTCACTTTCGACAAGAGTGTGATCCGTTCTGAAGTACTCAAATCGACTGGTGAAAAACCAGGCCGCGTCAATGTGAATGGTCGAGATGTCGATGTGAGTGGTCAAATGGTAACCAGCCTTTGGGCAAAAAATGGAGCTCCAACCACTCAGTATCATTTTGCGATTGGAGGTTCTGACAGCGATTATCAGAACGCTTGGGCGGCTATTCTAGGTAATGCTGGTGGCAATCAAAACACTAATAACCGAAATAATAATACAAATAGTAGTGAAACAAGCAGTAGTTCAAGTAGTAGCAATTCAAGCAATAATTCTACAAATCGAAACAGCTCAAATCGTGACAATCGGCGCTAGTCTTGTCTGGTAGAAAACCTAGTGAAAGTCTTGATTTTTGAAGGAAAAAACGATATAATAGTTACAACTAATTTGTCGTGTGCTTTATTTGAAATATTGTCCAAATAAGAGCTTACAGCAGTTAAATCTTACTTGAATAAGTCGATTTAGCTGCTCTTTTTGTGTCTATTTTTAGGGAAAATTATAGCTTGTTACAGAAACTTAATTTTTCTAAAAATTACAAAAATGACAAATAAGGGGAAGAGATAGCTCTTCACGTGATGCAAATCACACTAATGTAGTTAAAATCGGATAGGTGGTAGAAATAGTTTTACTAAGCTATCCTAGTATGGAAAAAGGAGTAAAAAACTTTGGCAGGACATGACGTTCAATACGGGAAACATCGGACCCGTCGTAGTTTTTCAAGAATCAAAGAGGTTCTTGATTTACCAAACTTGATTGAAATCCAGACAGACTCATTCAAAGATTTCTTGGATCATGGCTTGAAGGAAGTATTTGAAGATGTGCTTCCTATCTCAAACTTCACGGATACAATGGAATTGGAATTTGTGGGTTATGAAATCCGCGAACCCAAGTATTCGCTTGAAGAAGCGCGCATCCACGATGCCAGCTACTCAGCACCAATCTTTGTGACCTTCCGCTTGGTCAACAAAGAAACAGGTGAAATCAAGACCCAAGAAGTTTTCTTTGGTGATTTCCCAATCATGACTGAAATGGGAACTTTTATCATCAATGGTGGAGAACGGATTATCGTATCTCAGTTGGTCCGCTCACCAGGTGTCTACTTCAATGATAAGGTGGACAAGAATGGTAAGGTTGGTTATGGATCAACTGTTATCCCCAACCGTGGGGCTTGGTTAGAGCTTGAAACTGACTCAAAAGACATTGCATACACACGCATCGACCGCACACGTAAAATTCCATTTACAACTCTTGTGCGTGCCCTTGGATTCTCTGGAGATGATGAAATCATCGATATCTTTGGGGATAGCGAATTGGTTCGCAATACCATTGAAAAAGATATCCACAAAAACCCAATGGATTCACGGACAGATGAAGCTCTCAAAGAAATCTATGAGCGTCTTCGTCCAGGTGAACCAAAAACAGCAGAAAGCTCACGTAGCTTGTTGGTAGCTCGTTTCTTTGATCCACGTCGTTATGACTTGGCACCAGTTGGTCGCTACAAGATCAACAAGAAACTCAATATCAAGAACCGCTTGTTGAACCAAACGATCGCAGAACCATTGGTAGATGCTGAAACAGGGGAAATCCTTGTAGAAGCTGGTACTGTCATGACGCGCGATGTGATTGACAGCATCTCTGAACAATTGGATAACGGTTTGAACAAAATCACCTACATTCCAAATGATGCTGCTGTTTTGACAGAGCCAGTAGAATTGCAAAAATTCAAAGTTGTCGCTCCAACAGATCCAGACCGCGTTGTCACCATCATCGGAAATGCTAACCCATCTGACAAAGTACGGATTGTGACTCCAGCTGACATCTTGGCAGAAATGAGCTATTTCTTGAACCTTGCAGAAGGCCTTGGCCGTGTAGATGATATCGACCATCTTGGAAATCGTCGGATTCGTGCCGTTGGTGAATTGCTTGCCAACCAAGTGCGTCTTGGACTTTCACGGATGGAACGAAACGTCCGCGAACGGATGTCTGTACAAGATAACGACGTCTTGACACCACAACAAATCATCAACATCCGCCCAGTAACTGCAGCAATTAAAGAATTCTTTGGATCTTCACAGTTGTCACAGTTCATGGACCAACACAACCCGCTTTCTGAGTTGTCTCACAAACGTCGTTTGTCTGCCTTAGGGCCTGGTGGTTTGACACGTGACCGTGCTGGATATGAAGTCCGTGACGTGCACTATACCCACTATGGTCGTATGTGTCCAATCGAAACACCTGAAGGACCAAACATCGGTTTGATTAACAACTTGTCATCCTACGGACACTTGAACAAATATGGTTTCATCCAAACACCATATCGTAAAGTAGACCGTGAAAAAGGTGTGGTGACCAACGAAATCGTTTGGTTGACAGCCGATGAAGAAGATGAGTACATTGTCGCACAGGCTAACTCTAAGTTGAACGAAGAAGGTGGTTTTGCTGAGCCAATCGTTATGGGACGTCACCGTGGTAATAACCAAGAATTCCCATCTGATCAAGTCGACTACATGGACGTTTCTCCAAAACAAGTAGTTGCTGTTGCGACAGCATGTATTCCTTTCTTGGAAAACGATGACTCTAACCGTGCCCTCATGGGTGCCAACATGCAGCGTCAGGCTGTCCCATTGATCGATCCAAAAGCACCTTATGTGGGGACTGGTATGGAATACCAAGCAGCCCATGATTCAGGAGCTGCAGTGATTGCTCAATATGATGGTAAAGTCACTTATGCAGATGCGGACAAGGTAGAAGTTCGTCGTGAAGACGGTTCGCTTGATGTCTACCATATTCAAAAATTCCGTCGTTCAAACTCAGGTACTGCCTACAACCAACGGACCCTTGTAAAAGTTGGCGATGTCGTTGAAAAAGGCGACTTTATTGCTGACGGTCCATCGATGGAAAAAGGGGAAATGGCCCTTGGTCAAAACCCAATCGTCGCTTACATGACTTGGGAAGGGTATAACTTCGAGGATGCCGTTATCATGAGCGAACGCTTGGTGAAAGAAGATGTCTACACATCTGTTCACTTGGAAGAATTCGAATCAGAAACACGCGATACCAAGTTAGGCCCTGAAGAAATTACCCGTGAAATTCCAAACGTCGGGGAAGATGCTCTTCGTGACTTGGATGAAACAGGTATTATCCGTATTGGTGCGGAAGTAAAAGAAGGCGATATCCTTGTCGGTAAGGTAACACCGAAGGGTGAAAAAGACCTTTCTGCTGAAGAACGTCTCCTTCACGCGATCTTTGGAGATAAATCTCGTGAAGTGCGTGATACTTCTCTTCGTGTACCTCACGGTGGAGATGGAGTCGTTCGTGATGTTAAGATCTTTACACGTGCAAACGGAGATGAATTGCAATCTGGTGTGAACATGTTGGTTCGTGTTTACATCGCACAAAAACGCAAGATCCGCGTCGGAGATAAGATGGCCGGTCGTCACGGAAACAAAGGGGTTGTGTCTCGTATTGTTCCAGTTGAAGATATGCCTTACCTTCCAGACGGTACACCGGTTGATATCATGTTGAACCCTCTTGGGGTGCCATCACGTATGAATATCGGTCAGGTTATGGAACTTCACCTTGGTATGGCGGCTCGTAACTTGGGTATCCATATCGCAACACCAGTCTTTGACGGAGCAAGCTCAGAAGATCTCTGGGATACTGTGAAAGAAGCTGGTATGGATAGCGATGCCAAGACCATCCTTTACGATGGACGTACAGGTGAGCCGTTTGACAACCGTGTTTCTGTCGGTGTCATGTACATGATCAAGCTTCACCACATGGTTGATGATAAACTCCATGCCCGTTCAGTCGGACCATACTCAATGGTTACCCAACAACCACTCGGAGGGAAAGCTCAGTTTGGTGGACAACGTTTCGGGGAAATGGAAGTGTGGGCCCTTGAGGCTTATGGTGCATCAAATGTCCTTCAAGAAATCTTGACCTACAAGTCAGATGATGTCAACGGACGTTTGAAAGCTTATGAAGCGATTACCAAAGGTAAACCAATTCCAAAACCAGGTGTACCAGAATCCTTCCGCGTTCTTGTCAAAGAATTGCAATCTCTTGGTCTTGACATGCGTGTCTTGGACGAAGATGATCAAGAAGTGGAACTTCGTGACCTCGATGAAGGGGAAGACGATGATGTGATTCATGTGGATGACCTTGAAAAAGCACGTGAAAAAGCAGCCAAGGAAGCAAAAGCGGCCTTTGATGCTGAAGAATCAGAAAAATAATCAGTAAAAATGATTGTCCTGCGAGAAACCAATGTTTCTGACAGGATGATTCGATAACAAGATGCAGACACAAGGAGGTGGCAAGAAAGTTTCCTTTCTTCCCCCACCTAAGCTGTATCCAAATGAAACAAGTATGAAAACAAGGAAAGGTAAGAAATAGTGGTTGATGTAAATCGTTTTAAAAGTATGCAAATCACCCTAGCTTCTCCAAGCAAGGTCCGTTCATGGTCTTATGGAGAGGTCAAGAAACCTGAAACAATCAACTACCGTACATTGAAACCAGAACGTGAAGGTCTCTTTGATGAAGTCATCTTTGGACCTACAAAAGACTGGGAATGTGCGTGTGGGAAATACAAACGGATCCGTTACAAAGGGATCGTTTGTGACCGCTGTGGGGTTGAAGTAACACGTGCGAAAGTTCGTCGTGAACGCATGGGGCACATCGAGTTGAAAGCACCTGTATCACACATCTGGTACTTCAAAGGAATCCCTTCTCGTATGGGATTGACTTTGGATATGAGTCCTCGTGCCCTTGAAGAAGTCATTTACTTCGCAGCTTACGTGGTGATCGATCCAAAAGATACACCACTTGAGCACAAATCCATCATGACGGAACGTGAATACCGTGAACGCTTGCGTGAATACGGACCAGGTTCCTTTGTAGCTAAGATGGGTGCAGAAGCGATCCAAGACCTCTTGAAACAAGTGGATCTGGAAGCTGAAATTGCTCTCTTGAAAGAAGAATTGAAGACTGCAACTGGTCAAAAACGTGTGAAGGCTGTGCGTCGTTTGGATGTCTTGGATGCCTTCTACAAATCTGGCAACAAGCCAGAATGGATGGTCCTCAACATCCTTCCGGTTATTCCACCAGATCTTCGTCCGATGGTCCAATTGGATGGTGGCCGTTTTGCTGCCTCTGACTTGAACGACCTTTACCGTCGTGTGATCAACCGGAACAACCGTTTGGCGCGTTTGCTTGAGTTGAATGCCCCTGGTATCATCGTGCAAAACGAAAAACGGATGCTCCAAGAAGCTGTCGATGCTTTGATCGACAACGGTCGTCGTGGTCGTCCGATCACAGGACCAGGTAGCCGTCCACTGAAATCATTGAGCCACATGCTCAAAGGGAAACAAGGACGCTTCCGTCAAAACTTGCTCGGTAAACGGGTGGACTTCTCAGGACGGTCCGTTATCGCCGTTGGTCCAACTCTTAAGATGTACCAATGTGGTGTGCCACGTGAAATGGCCATCGAGCTCTTCAAACCATTCGTGATGCGTGAAATCGTTGCGCGTGATATCGTACAAAACGTTAAAGCTGCAAAACGATTGGTCGAACGTGGAGATGAACGCATCTGGGATATCTTGGAAGAAGTGATCAAAGAACACCCAGTTCTCTTGAACCGCGCACCGACCCTTCACCGTTTGGGGATCCAAGCCTTTGAGCCAGTCTTGATTGACGGGAAAGCTCTTCGCTTGCACCCACTTGTCTGTGAAGCCTACAATGCTGACTTTGACGGTGACCAAATGGCCATCCACGTACCACTTTCAGAAGAAGCCCAAGCAGAAGCTCGTATCTTGATGTTGGCTGCTGAGCACATCTTGAATCCGAAAGACGGGAAACCAGTCGTTACCCCATCTCAGGACATGGTTTTGGGGAACTACTACCTCACTATGGAAGAAGCTGGTCGTGAAGGGGAAGGCATGGTCTTCAAAGATCGTGATGAAGCAGTGATGGCCTTTCGTAATGGCTATGTTCATTTGCATACACGTGTCGGAATTTCGACCGATAGCTTGGACAAACCATGGACAGAAGCGCAACAACACAAGATTCTCTTGACAACTGTTGGTAAGATCCTCTTTAACGATATCATGCCTGCAGAGCTTCCATACCTTCAAGAGCCAAACAATACCAACTTGACAGAAGGCGTTCCAGCTAAGTACTTCTTGGAGCCTGGTCAAGATGTGAAAGCGGCGATTGAGAAATTGGAATTGAACGTTCCATTCAAGAAGAAAAATCTTGGAAATATCATTGCGGAAATCTTCAAACGCTTCCGTACAACCGAAACTTCTGCTTTCTTGGACCGCTTGAAAGACTTGGGTTACCATCATTCAACCCTTGCTGGTTTGACAGTGGGGATTGCCGATATTCCGGTCGTTGAAGATAAGGCAGAAATTATTGAAGAATCTCACAAACGTGTGGAACAAATCACCAAACAATTCCGTCGTGGTTTGATCACGGATGACGAACGCTACAATGCCGTTACAGCTGAATGGCGTGCAGCTCGTGAGAAATTGGAAAAACGCTTGGTGGATAACCAAGATCCGAAGAACCCAATCGTTATGATGATGGACTCTGGAGCCCGTGGTAACATCTCAAACTTCTCGCAACTTGCCGGTATGCGTGGTTTGATGGCCGCTCCAAACGGACGGATCATGGAATTGCCAATCCTGTCAAACTTCCGCGAAGGTTTGTCTGTATTGGAAATGTTCTTCTCAACTCACGGTGCCCGTAAAGGGATGACTGATACGGCCCTTAAGACAGCCGACTCAGGTTACTTGACTCGTCGTTTGGTTGACGTTGCCCAAGACGTCATTATCCGTGAAGATGACTGTGGAACAGACCGTGGACTTGTGATCCGTGCCATTACTGATGGTAAGGAAATGATCGAGCCATTGGAAGAACGCTTGACAGGTCGTTATACGAAGAAATCTGTTAAACACCCTGAAACAGGTGAAGTGATCGTTGGTCCAGATACTTTGATTTCAGAAGACTTAGCACGTGAAATTGTCAATGCTGGTGTTGAAGAAGTCACTATCCGCTCTGTCTTTACATGTAACACCCGCCATGGTGTCTGCCGTCACTGTTATGGTATCAACTTGGCGACTGGTGATGCGGTTGAAGTGGGTGAGGCAGTCGGAACCATCGCTGCCCAATCTATCGGGGAACCTGGTACACAGTTGACCATGCGTACCTTCCACACGGGTGGGGTTGCCTCAAATACCGATATCACTCAGGGTCTTCCTCGTGTCCAAGAAATCTTTGAAGCCCGCAATCCAAAAGGGGAAGCGGTCATCACTGAGGTCAAAGGGGAAGTCACAGCTATTGAAGAAGATGCTTCTACACGTACCAAGAAAGTCTTTGTTAGTGGAGCAACTGGTGAGGGTGAATATGTTGTCCCTTACACTGCTCGCATGAAAGTCGAAGTGGGAGATCAAGTTTCTCGTGGTGAGGCTCTTACAGAAGGATCTATCCAACCAAAACGTCTCCTTGCTGTACGTGATGTTTTGTCTGTTGAAACATACCTCCTTGCGGAAGTACAAAAAGTATACCGTAGCCAAGGGGTAGAAATTGGCGACAAACACATCGAGGTAATGGTTCGTCAAATGATTCGTAAAGTTCGTGTCATGGATCCAGGAGATACAGACCTTCTCATGGGTACTCTCATGGATATTACAGACTTTACAGATGCTAATAAGGATGTCCTTATCTCTGGTGGAGTTCCTGCGACTGCTCGTCCAGTTCTTATGGGAATCACGAAAGCCTCACTTGAAACCAATAGTTTCTTGTCAGCAGCTTCCTTCCAGGAAACAACTCGTGTTCTTACTGACGCGGCGATTCGCGGTAAGAAAGACCATCTCCTCGGACTCAAGGAAAATGTTATCATCGGTAAGATTATTCCTGCTGGTACAGGTATGGCTCGTTACCGTAACTTGGAACCACAAGCGATTAATGAAGTTGAAATCATCGAAGAAGTGCCATTAACAGATGGAACAGTCGATGAAGTTCAAACAGCTGAAGTCGTAGAAGAATAAGATCTTGTTGCCTCTAGTAGGGCGATGAAAGAAAAGCTAAAAGAGGCTGGGACAAAAGTCCTAGCCTCTCAATTGTTTTTGGATTGTCGAGCAAGACGCAGTGGTTGAGTGGGCTCTACTACGCTGATTTCATCAGCTTTTACAGTCCTACTCAACTGTGCGGAGGTGGGACGACGAAATCGAATTCTAACGAATTACCGATTTCTGTCCCACTCTCTTTTTATACGTAGAATAGTCTAAAGAAGTCAGAACTAGGTGTTCTGTTTTTTTGTTTCTAAAAATAACAAAAAATGACTAATAAATGTATAAAAAAACTATTATTATTTTACTAAAAATTTAAGCTTCTCAAAACCAAAGGATTAAAATATTGATAATTAGTGATCTTAGTGGATATGTATTACAAAGCCTAAAATAAATAAATGACTAACTATTAGTAATTTGTAAATAAAACACGAAAAAATGTTTGACAATTAAACTAATTGGAGGTAGAATGAGAAAAGATGTACATATATTTAAAAAATGTTGATATAGCATGCATTTCAACGGGAGAAGTTTATGGAAAAATTGAAGATAATGGTTGTTTTTGGAACTCGACCCGAGGCTATAAAAATGGCTCCTTTGGTGTTGGAATTGCAAAAACAAAGTGAAATAATTCAAACCGTCACGGTAGTCACTGCTCAGCATCGTCAAATGCTGGATCAAGTCTTAGAGACCTTTAAAGTTGTACCAAATTACGATTTGAATATCATGGGAAAAAGCCAAACCTTATTAGAGATTACAACTAAAATTTTAGATAAATTAGATCCAATCATTAAAAAAGAAAAGCCAGATATGGTATTGGTTCATGGAGATACAACAACTACTTTTGCTACCAGTTTAGTTGCTTTTTACAATCAAGTAAGAATTGGCCATGTCGAAGCTGGTTTACGGACTTTTGATAAATATTCTCCATTTCCAGAAGAGATGAATCGCCAAATGACAGATAATTTAGCAGATCTATATTTTGCACCGACTGGCGAAAGTAAGGCCAATCTATTAAAAGAAAATCATTCCGATTCTTCTATTGTGGTCACAGGGAATACAGCTATTGATGCACTGAAACTCACTGTTCAGGAAGATTATCATCATGAGGTCTTGGATCGATTGGATCCAACCAAAAAATTGATCCTCGTAACGATGCATCGAAGAGAGAATCAAGGATCACCGATGAGAGCTGTATTTGGTGCTTTAAGAGAAATGGTCGATCAAGAACCAGATATTGAAGTGGTATATCCAGTTCACCTGAGTCCGGCAGTACAAGAAGTAGCGCACGATCTTTTGGGAAATCATGAACGAATCCATCTCATCGAGCCGTTAGATGTTTTTGATTTCCATAATTTAGCTTCTAGAAGTTACTTTATTATGTCAGATTCTGGGGGTGTCCAGGAAGAGGCTCCATCATTAGGAAAACCAGTATTGGTATTGCGAGATACGACAGAACGCCCAGAGGGAGTTCAAGCAGGAACCTTAAAATTAGTCGGTACGGATCCTGAAACTGTCAAATCTACGATGTCAGAGCTGTTAAATGATGAAAAACTGTACTTTGAAATGGCGAATGCACGAAATCCTTATGGGGACGGAAAAGCCTCTGCCCGAATTGTACAAGCTATTAAACATTATTTTGCTTTGGGAGATGCCGCTGAGGAATTTCATGAGGGAGATGAAAACTAATGAAAAAAACTGATAAGTTAAGTAGATGGTTGCTGATTCTGATCGTTTTTGAAGTTCTTCTATTTCTGTACTGCTTATTTTTTGCAAAAGAAATTCTTATTGAAGAAGGACTGTTCTTGATAACAGGGTTATTTGCTGCTATTGTTTTGTCTGATTTATTATTGACGTGGACGATCCTTCTTTCATTTGCCTTTGGAATTGTATTCTTAGTTGCAGGTATTGTCTATATTCCATTTCACCAGTCTTTGCTACTACTCTTCAGTTTTCCGCTATTGATTGCAATCTTAATTCAAGTTCGAGATCATCTTTTCAAAGAACATGCAAAAATAAAAGATCAGGAAACAGAAGCTGATGTAGATTATTGTAATCGATTTGAATCCTTTGAGGATCGAAATAATACGAAGATCCAAGCCTTATTAATTCACTGGTCTCATGAGGAATTATTTTTCCAATTACAGCCTGAAGAATATAGCCAAATGTTGAACCAAATCCACGATCTTTTATCCCAATATGTCAAACATGATGAAAGCTTATATTATGTATCGGATGGTAATTATTTATTTTTATCTTCTGATAGCCAGAGGGATTTGAAAAACGAATATGACTCCGTGATAAAAAATCAATTGGAAAACCTTGTTTTTTGTGGAGAAGATGGAGAGCAATCGGTCCAATTTCAATCAGGATTTGTTGTAGTGGATCAAACAAATAAAACCAAGTATGGTGATTATAAAGATTTGATTAGTCATTTAAAACGTCAACTAGAGACAGATATCATTGTTGAATATTAGGAGGGAAATATGACATTAACGAATTTATTTTTTAACATGGCCGTAGGTATCAGTGTATTTTTTGTTTTATGCTTCATTGTATTATTTGTGGATTATATGATGATTTACCATTCTGTGAATAAAAATTTTAAGGCGGTGCACCATGATTAGTCAAATTGTGATGATTATTGCCCTGGTTTCGATTTGGTTATCTTTAGCCTGGGGACTGGTGATTCTCTTCTCAGCCGTTCATTTTTGGTTCAAACATAGTGATTTTCGTGTCAATACGGATCCCCTTCCGTATTACCCTAAAGTGACTATTGTTGTACCAGCTCATAACGAGGATGTGGTCATTGCTCAAACAGCCAAAGCGATTCTTGACATGAACTATCCACATGATCGTGTCGAATTATTGCTGTTTGCAGATAATTGTTCGGATAGGACCTATGAAGAGTGTCTTTCAGTCCAAGCATTGCCAGAGTACGCAGGACGCGATTTAACAATTATTAATCGAAGCGGAACAGGTGGAAAAGCTGGTGTACTTAATGATGCTTTGAAGATGGCTACAGGAGACTATATCTGTGTTTACGATGCAGATGCTATGCCTGAAAAGAATGCGCTTTATTTTTTAGTGAAGGAAGTACTTAAAGATCCGGAACGTCATGTGGCATCCTTTGGTCGAAATAAGACGCGAAATGCAGGGCAAAATTTTTTAACACATTGTATCAATCAAGAAATTGTCGTCACCCAACGGGTTCACCATGTCGGTATGTGGCATCTCTTTAAGATTGGACGGATTCCAGGGACAAACTTTATTATCCAAACCGAATTTGTAAAGAGTATTGGAGGCTGGAAAAATGGTGCCTTGACAGAGGATACGGATATCTCCTTTAAGATTATGCAAAGTGGGAAGTTGATTGCTCTCGCGTATAATTCAGAAGCTTTTCAACAGGAACCAGAAACTCTGAAGAGTTATTATATGCAACGTAAGCGTTGGGCAAAAGGAAATTATGAGGTAGTTCTTTCCAACTTTAAACATCTATTTGGAAAAGGAAATTGGCGTGTGAAGTTGGAAGTCATTAATTACTCCTGCATCTTTTTCTGGTTTAATGCAGCGATCATTTTATCAGATTTGATTTTTTTCGCAAACATTTTAGCTATCTGTATCCATTCAGTCGTCCCAGGAGTTCAAATACCATTTGCCTTTGATTCTGATAATATTTATATTGCTCAATTAATGTTGTTTAATTGGATTTTGATGATTGGAATTTATCTTCTTCAGATCAATGTTGCACTAGCATCGCAGTTTGGTCAGGCAACGATCAAACAAATTTGGTTAGCCCTGGCCGCGTATTTCACCTATTCACAACTGTTTATTATTGTATCTGTTGATGCTGTTTCTTCTATTGTGATGGATAAACTGTTGCATCGTGAGGGAACAAAATGGGTTAAAACAAAACGATTCGCGGGGTAGGAGATCTTATGAAAATGAAAAAGTTTAGATATTTATGGTTTGTGATTATTCTTTGCATTTTCTGTATGACCTTATTTTTTGCGAGAACTAGAAGCAAGATAGAGATGCGAAATCGAATCTATCGCCAGTGGAATCAACAGTTTGTTGTTTCAAAGGGGAAGGAATCTTATATTCGTACTACCAATGATTCAAATCAGACAGTCGTCTTATCTGAGGCGCAAAGTTACGGGATGTTGATTACAGTAGAAGCTGCAAAAAAAGGTCAGGCCCACCAAGAAGACTTTGACCGTCTCTATCAATATTATCTGAAACACCGCTTAGGGGACACCCAGTTGATGTCTTGGAAACAAACGATCTCAGATGGAAAGGTTGCAGCTGAGGATCATAATGCAACAGATGGGGACCTTTATATTGCTTATTCTTTGCTAGAAGCGTCCCATCAATGGCCGAAGCAAGCTAAAAAATACCAAGCTCAAGCTAAAGCTATTTTAGGAGATATCTTAAAATATAATTACAATGAAGAAACAGGTGTTCTAACAGTTGGAAATTGGGCTAATGGGGATTCGGATTTTTATCATTTGATGCGGACTTCTGATACACTGCCAGCACAATTCCAGGTCTTTTATGAAGTTACGCAAGATCCAAAGTGGTTAGATATTAAAGAAAAGATGTTGAAGCAACTAGATACGATTAGTTCGCAATCGAATACAGGTTTATTACCTGATTTCATTTGGGTAGAGGAACAGGGAACTCGTGTGGCCGATCCGAACACGATTGAATCTAAGTATGATGGGTCTTATTCTTATAATGCTTGCCGTCTTCCATATAATCTCGTTCAAAGTAAGGATCCAGTCAGTCAAAAAATGGTAAAAAAAATGTTAGGTTTCTTTAATGATCAGAGAAACTTATATGCTGGATATGATTTGAAAGGGAAGGCATTGAATAATCATCAGGCTGCAAGTTTCCTTGCACCAATAATTTTTGCGTCTGAAAGAGAAAAGAGTTATTTAAAATTGGTTCAACAGAATAAATATATATTTACACAGGATCTTCCTCTTAATAACTATTATGATGCAACAATGACAACCATGATCGCACTTGAACTGTTCTAATCATTTGAAGTTAGAAAAAGAGTCTCACAAGATAGCACTTCTATTTTGTAGGGGCTCTTTAATTATTTTCAAAAAAAAGTCCCAAACTGAATCTGACCGTCTATTTTCAAAAAAAAGAAATGGAAAGTTTATGAAAATTACTTGAAAATTCACTCTGTGAGCAGAAAGCTTTTATTCTCAAAGGATTTTCTATATAATAGAGGATACAAAGGATGGAAGAGTTTATGTATCGAGTGATTGAAATGTTTGGGGACTGTGAGCCCTGGTGGTTTTTGGATGGATGGGAAGAAGATGTCGTCAGTAGTCGGAAATTTGAAGACTATTATCAGGCTTTAAAATACTACAAGCAGAAGTGGTTAGATTTAAATGCGCACTTTCCAAGTTATAAGAGTAGAAGTGATCTCATGACAGTTTTTTGGGATTCCAAAGAGCAAGAGTGGTGTGAGGATTGCAGTGAAGATGTGCAGTTATTCCACTCGCTCGTTCTTTTGGAAGATGAACACAAAATTCCAAAAAGTAAGCTCCGTCCAGGTTACGAAAAAGAAAAAGGGAGTCGGAAACACCGTTCTTGTCAATTTACTCTCGACCCGAATAAGAGTACAAAATCCCTGTCATAAGAAAAATCAGAAGATTTTTTAGAGCGATCTAGAAAGTCTTCTTTTTTGTTTTCTTTTTCGAATAGTATAAGTGAGAGGAGGAGCTATGGTTCAAGAAATTGCAAAAAAATTGATCCGTATGGGGAAGAAGGAAGAAGCTCAGGATCTCTACTTCGTTCCTCGGAAGGAGGAGTATCAGGTTTTTATGAGGGTCGGAGATGAGAGGCGTTTTGTGCAATCCTTTCCTTTTGAGGAGATGACGGCTATTATAAGCCATTTTAAATTTGTAGCAGGGATGAATGTGGGAGAAAAAAGGCGCAGCCAGCTAGGATCGTGTGATTACCCTTTGGAGAATGGAGTGGTTTCGATTCGCTTGTCGACGGTGGGGGATTATCGTGGCTATGAAAGCTTGGTCATTCGGCTTTTGCATGATGAGGAACGCGAATTGCGGTTTTGGTTTGATCAATTGCCAGACTTGAAGAAGAAATTGGCTGGTCGTGGGCTTTATCTCTTTGCGGGTCCCGTTGGTTCGGGAAAGACCACTCTCATGCATGCTCTGGCGCAAGAGCGCTTTGCAGATCAGCAAGTCATGTCCATTGAAGATCCTGTCGAGATCAAGCAAGAGAATATGCTTCAGCTCCAGCTGAATGACCAGATCGGCATGACCTATGACAACCTGATCAAACTCTCCTTACGTCATCGACCGGATCTTCTCATTATTGGGGAGATCCGAGATAAGGAAACGGCCCGTGCAGTTGTACGAGCTAGTTTGACAGGGGTCACCGTCTTCTCTACGATTCATGCCAAGAGCGTTAGAGGTGTTTATGAGCGCCTTTTAGAGCTTGGAGTGAGTGAGGAAGAACTCAAGATTGTTTTACAAGGTATTTGCTACCAACGATTAATTGCAGGAGGAGGTGTTGTCGATTTTGCAACGGAAAACTACCAAGAGCACTCGGCCAGCCGCTGGAACCAACAAATGGATCTCTTGGCTCAATCGGGATATATCCAGCTGGCTCAGGCGCAAGCCGAAAAAATTATCTACCGCTAAACAAAAGCAAATCATCGAATTATTTTTGAATCTTTATTCGAGTGGTTTTCATCTGTCTGAGATCGTCGATTTTCTGGGTCGCTCCCACCTAGTGGAGAGTCGGTTGGTCTCTCAGATGCGGGAAGATCTCTCTCGTGGGAAGAGTTTCTCAGATATGATGGCGGGGATCGGTTTTTCAGATGCGGTCACGACACAGCTGTCTCTCGCTGAGCTCCATGGCAATCTTGCATTGAGCTTGGAGAAAATCAGTGCTTACTTAGAAAACATGTGCAAGGTCAAGAAAAAGCTGATTGAGGTCAGCACTTATCCTCTTATCTTGCTTGGATTTTTGGTTCTGATTATGCTAGGCTTGCGCAATTATTTGCTCCCTCAAATGGATGCTCAAAATATTGGGACGCAATTGATCAGTTCCTTCCCCCAACTCTTTTTGGCCTTAGGAGCGGGACTGGTGGCCTTCTTCTTACTCGGCTTTCTCTATTACCGCCAGTCAGGCAAGATCAACGTTTTTAGAACTTTGTCTCATCTGCCTTTCGGTAAAGGCATGATTCAAGCTTATTTGACAGCCTATTATGCCAGAGAATGGGGAAATCTGATTGGGCAAGGATTGGAATTGTCTCAGATTTTTTCCATGATGCAGGAGCAAAAATCCCAGCTTTTTCAAGAAATTGGAAGGGATTTAGCTCTTTCTTTAGATCGTGGCCAGTCCTTTTCAGAGACGGTCAGGGGGTATCCTTTTTTCAAAAAAGAATTGCCCCTTATGATTGAATATGGTGAAGTCAAATCAAAGCTCGGAAGTGAGCTAGAAATCTACGCTGAAAAAACCTGGGAAGATTTCTTTCGTCGGGTTCACAAGGCTATGAATGTGATACAACCTTTGGTGTTTGTCTTTGTAGCTCTTGTGATTGTGTTACTCTATGCAGCCATGTTGCTGCCGATTTATCAAAATATGGAGGTTCATTTATGAAAAAATTAAAAACCTATAAGGTAAAGGCCTTTACACTTATTGAAATGTTGGTGGTCTTATTGATCATCAGTGTGCTCTTATTGCTCTTTGTGCCGAATTTGACCAAGCAAAAAGACTCCGTGAAAGAGACAGGAAATGCAGCGGTTGTGAAGGTGGTCGAAAGCCAGGCTGAATTGTACGAGCTCAATCATACCAATGACCAAGCCACTCTAGCAAAACTGATTGCTGATGGAAATATTACCAACAAACAAGCAGAATCCTACCGTGCCTATTATGCGAAAAATAGTGGAGAAACTCGTGCGGTTGCAGATTAAGGCCTTCACTTTGGTGGAGACCCTTCTGACCTTGATGATCGTCAGTTTTATCTATCTGGGCTTATCGGGATCGATCAAGACGAGCTTTCAGCAGGTGGAAGAAAAAGTATTTTTTGCAGAGTTTGAACACCTCTATCAAGAAAGCCAGAAGATAGCACTGGCAAGGCAAACGGAATTGGATGTTGAAGTGACTGCAAGGAAGATTCAAACGCCTTATCAGACGGTGGAGATTCCTGATTCTGTTATTTTGCAAGATCCTAAAACTATTCGTTTAGACCGTGCAGGTGGCAATTCATCCCTGGCCAATGTTCACTTTCAGACACAGAGAGGAGTGGTGACCTATCAACTGTCGCTTGGAAATGGGAAAATTAAAAAAAGCATCCGTTCCCGCTAGTATTCTCATAGAATCTTTGGTAGCCTTGGGTTTATTTGCCATGATTACGACCTTATTGTTAGGGGAGATCCGGCGTTCGCGCAAGGAGCGACTAGTGGATTTCAAAGAGGTAGAGGTCTTATCTGTCGCTCAAATGGCGCTTCAGACAGGGCAAAATCATCTGGAGGCCAATGGTATTCAGGTTCAAGTCGAAAAAGATGCCGATCAACTCACGGTCTATCATCAAGGAAAGGTGGTGCTGCATGTGGAATAAAGGAAAGGTCAAGGCCTTTACCCTGCTCGAAGCCTTGGTCGCTCTCTTAGTGCTTAGTGGGGGAGTGTTGGTCTTTCAAGGCTTGACCAAGCTTCTGCATGCTGAATTGGACTACCAGGCGCATCAAAAGCAGGAAGAATGGATACTTTTTCAGCAACAATTGCAGGTGGAATTGGACCGGAGTCATTTTGAAAAAGTGGCGGACAACCATATCTACTTGGTTCAGGATCGAAAACCAATTGCTATTGGTCAATCTAAAGGAGATGACATCCGAAAAACAGATGATAAGGGCAGGGGCTATCAGCCTATGATTTCAGGTGTTCGCTCTAGCCAAATTTGGCAGGAGGGAGATTTGCTTCATCTGCGGTTGGATTTTGAAGAAGGTCTAGAAAGGGAGTATGTCTACCATGTGGTACCAGCGATACAAAATGAAAAAAGTTAAGGCTGGTGTCTTGCTTTACGCTCTCTTGATGGCAGCGATTTTTTGTCTCTTGCTTCAGTTTTACCTGCACCGTCAGGTTGCGGAGAGACGAATCTTAAAGACGAGTCAAGAGCGTCTTCGGGCCTATGCGTTGGTGCAATTGGCTCTTGAAAAGAGAAAGAGTGATGAGAAGACATCAGAGATTCATTTAAAGTCTGGAACAGTTCAGCTAAAGAAGGATACTGGTTTTCTTCATGCCCAAGCTGAGATGGATGGCGAAAGCTATGAGTTTGTCCTTCCTGTGAGAGAAGAAAAGGAAAGCAAGAAGAGCCAAAAAGAAAAGAAGACACGGAAAGATAAGGCGACGGCAGGGAGCGAAACGCCTTCTGAAGAGACGCCAAACGAGATCAAGGAACCATCAGAAAATAGCGAAAAAGACTAATTTTTGGTATGATAGGGTGCGGAGGAAATCATGAATTTCGAAAAAATTGAACAAGCTTATACCTATCTATTAGAAAACACTCAAAGTATTCAAAATGAATTGTCGACCAACTTTTATGACGCCTTGATTGAACAAAATGCCATGTATTTGGATGGCAAGACTGATTTAGACATTGTTAAAAACAATAGCAAAAAATTAAAAGAACTAGGTTTAAGTAAGGAAGAATGGCGCAGAGCCTACCAATTCCTTTTTATGAAAGCTGCTCAGACAGAACCTTTACAAGCGAATCACCAGTTCACACCAGATGCGATTGGTTTTATCATTACATTTTTGATCGATCAGTTGGCTAAAAGCGACCAACTGGATGTCTTAGAAGTGGGAAGTGGAACCGGAAATCTAGCTGAGACTATTGTCAACAATAGCCGTCTCACGATTGATTACTTAGGATTGGAAGTAGATGATCTCTTGATTGACCTATCTGCTAGTATCGCAGATGTGATGGAGTCTAGCGTTGTCTTTGCACAAGGCGACGCGGTGCGTCCACAAGTGTTGAAAGAAAGTGACTTGATCGTTAGCGACTTACCGATTGGCTATTATCCAGATGATGCGATTGCACAGCGTTATCAGGTGGCGAGCTCCGAAGGCCATACCTATGCCCATCACCTCATGATGGAACAGGCTCTGAAATATCTGAAACCTCAAGGAGTTGCCATCTTTTTAGCTCCAAATAACCTCTTGACAAGCCCTCAGAGTGATCTGTTGAAAGCTTGGCTAACAGACAAGGCCCAACTCCTTGCCATGCTGACCTTGCCAGAATCTCTTTTTTCAAATCCAGCCTATGCTAAGACGATTTTCGTCCTACGAAAACAAGAAGAAGAATCTGTTCAGCCCTTTGTCTATCCTTTTACCGATCTCCAGGATCAAGACCAAGTGGTTCACTTCATGGAAAGTTTCCAAAACTGGTTAAAGGATAGTGAAATTTGATCAAAGATCTGATATAATAGAGGAAGTGAAAACGCTTAATGAGGTGAATATATGTCGAAAACAATTTCTATTAATGCAGGAAGCTCTAGTTTGAAATGGCAATTGTACCAAATGCCAGAGGAAACTGTTCTTGCAAAAGGGTTGATTGAACGGATCGGTTTGAAGGATTCTATTTCAACCGTTAAATTTGATGGACGCTCTGAAAAACAAGTATTAGATATCCAGGACCATACACAAGCTGTAAAAATTTTGTTGGATGATTTGATTCGTTTTGATATTATCAAATCCTACGATGAGATTACAGGTGTGGGCCACCGCGTCGTTGCTGGTGGAGAATACTTCAAGGATTCTGCCTTGGTAGATGACGAAGTCCTTCGAAAAGTAGAAGAATTGTCTTTGTTAGCACCTCTTCATAATCCTGCAAATGCAGCTGGAATTCGTGCCTTTAGAGAGATTTGTCCAAATATTACCAGTGTTGTGGTATTTGATACTTCTTTCCATACAACCATGCCGGAAAAAGCTTATCGTTACCCTCTTCCAACTAAATATTACACAGAAAATAAGGTTCGTAAATATGGCGCTCATGGAACCAGTCATCAGTATGTAGCTGGTGAAGCTGCTAAACTTCTTGGAAAACCATTAGAAGAATTGAAATTGATCACCTGCCACGTTGGAAATGGTGTATCTGTTACAGCGGTTGACAAGGGAATCTCTGTCGATACCTCAATGGGCTTCACCCCTCTAGGTGGAGTCATGATGGGAACCCGTACAGGGGATCTCGATCCAGCGATTATTCCTTACTTGATGGAGCATACAGAGGATTTCAATAAGCCTGAAGATATCAGCCGTATCCTCAATCGTGAATCAGGTCTTCTGGGTGTTTCTGGATCTTCTAGCGACATGCGGGATATTCATACAGCGATGCACAATGGAGACGAAAAAGCCAAATTGGCATACGATATCTTTATCGATCGTTTGCAAAAATACATCGGTCAATACTTAGCTGTCTTGAACGGGGCAGATGCCATCATCTTTACAGCAGGAATCGGTGAAAATGCAGTAAACGTTCGTTCTTCTATTATCAATGGAATCAGCTGGTTTGGCTGCAAGGTTGACCCTGAAAAGAACGTCTTTGGAGTTGTCGGAGATATTTCCACAGATGATTCCCGTGTGAAGGTATTGGTGATTCCAACTGATGAAGAGTTGGTGATTGCGCGTGACGTTGAACGTTTCAAAAATCAGTAAACTGAAATAAAGTGAGAAGGCTGGAGGCGAAAGCCCCAGTCTTCTTATTTTATACAAGAAAGAGGTTGTCCATTGAAAAACATACAGTCTTTTGTTCGAGAGCACCCATTATGTAAGAATGCCCTCTGGCTCCTTCTTTTTGTGCCCTTATTCTTTCTCTCACAATTCCCCCTCATCACCATGGTTTATTCCCTTCAAGAAGGAGTAGATGCAAGGTGGGTCACTATCCTCACTCTCTTGGTGACAGTGGCGGTGCTCTTTGTTTTTTATAGGGTCATCAAGATGAGCCCTCTGCAGAACTTAGATGTTCGGGTTATTACCTGGCCAGCTCTGGGGAGAAATTTTCTTTTTCTTCTCTTGTTGATGGCTAATAACCTGCTAGCCTATCCCTTGTTGAAACAAGAGGCAGGTGGTACGACGGCAAACCAAGCGGCTCTGAATGAACTACAATCTCATGCTCCTTTTCTCGCTATGGGAATGGTCGTGATCCTTGTCGCTCCGATTCTAGAAGAGCTACTCTGTCGGGCCATCATCCCTCGTTTGATCTTTCGAGGGGCAGAACCGATCGGTTACCTAGCCGGTGCTCTCTTTTTTACTTACTTGCATGGACCGAGTACCCTAGGGGAGTGGGTAGCTTACGGAGGCATGTCCTTGATCTTAACTTGGGTGGCTTATCGCTATAAGCGGATCGAGTATAGCATCTGTCTCCATATGACCTTGAATGCGCTGGCTTATTATTATCCGGTGGTCATACTCCTTTGTTTATTGCCAGTATGGAGAGTTTTCTTCCATGATAAATTATGATAAAATGGTAGGTACCAATGAGTTTTGATGCAGAACCTTCGTACAGAAGGTCAGAAAAATAAGCAATTCGTATGGAGAATGAACTCAGAGGTTTAGAACATTTGTTCTAGCCTCTTTTGTTCGCAATCATGCTGTAGGAAGGGAATCAAAGGAGGACGAAAATGATTGATAATAAATGGCTGAGTGGCCAAGGGACCCTTCTTTGTGGGATCTTAAATGTCACTCCGGATTCATTTTCTGATGGCGGTAAGTATACGAGTGTGGATGCAGCCTTGCAGCAGGCGAGAAAACTGATCCAAGAAGGAGCTCAACTCCTAGATATCGGAGGAGAATCAACCAGACCAGGTAGTCATTATGTGGAGATCCAAGAAGAGATTGACCGCGTGGTTCCGGTGATTAAAGCCATTCGGAAAGAAAGTGATGTCTTGATCTCAGTAGATACCTGGAAGTCACAGGTGGCAGCCGCAGCGCTCGAAGCTGGAGCTGATATTGTCAACGATATTACGGGTTTTCTTGGAGATCCTAAGATGGCTGCTGTGGTTGCGGAGCATGAAGCGAGCGCGGTTCTCATGTTTAATCCAGTGATGGCAAGACCGCATCATCCAAGTTCCACTATCTTTCCACGTTTTGGTTTTGAACCAGTCTTTTCAGAGCAAGAGCTTCAACAGATGGCTCAAGAACCGATTCAAGACTTGATGTGGACCTTCTTTAACCGCTCGCTTGCGGTAGCGAAAGCAGCTGGTGTCCAGACGGATCGTATTATGCTGGATCCTGGGATCGGATTTGGTTTGACCAAGCGAGAGAACTTACTCTTATTACAAGAACTTGGGACGATTCACCAAAAGGGGTATCCGATCTTTCTAGGGGTCTCCCGCAAACGCTTTGTGGTCAATATTATTGAGGAAGCTGGATTTGAGACAGATCCTGCAACAGAGACTGGTTTTTGGAATCGGGACCTGGCTTCGAGCCATTTGACGAGTATTGCAGCCAGTCAAGGAGTCGAAGTAGTGCGGGTGCATGATATTCCCCTTCACAAGATGGCAGCCAGTCTGGGCCAAGCTATTTTCCAAGCCCAAGAGGCAGCAGATACCAATTTAAAACAATACAAGTAAATGAAGACAAAAGAACATCAGTTGGATCTTCGTTGGCTAGAAGCCTATCGTTCCCAAGATCCACATTTCGGTTTGGAGCGCATGGAAGCTCTCTTAGCTTTGAGAGGAAATCCTCACTTAGACTGTCGGGTCATTCATGTTGCGGGGACCAATGGCAAAGGCTCTACCATTGCTACTTTGTCCCAACTCTTGAGGCAGGCAGGCTTACGCGTTGGAGTCTTTACCTCTCCTTATCTGATCCATTACAATGACCAAATCACCATTAATGGCGAAGCCATTTCGGATCAAGACCTGCAAACCTACCTGGATAGTTACCAGCAGCTCCTGCAAGCTGAACAATCAAAGGCCGTCTTTCAAGGGTTGACGGAATTTGAAGTGATGACGGCGATTGCCTATGATTATTTTGCTCATGAGGAGCTGGATTACGTGATTATGGAAGTCGGTATGGGGGGACGACTAGACAGTACCAATGTCTGTCAGCCTGTTCTGACTGCGATCACCTCGATTGGCTTGGATCATGTTGCCCTTCTTGGGCCAGATCTGGCTTCCATCGCCCGTGAGAAGGCTGGTATCATTAAGCCAGGAATTCCTCTGGTTCTAGGAAAATTAGAAGCAGAAGCCAGCCAAGTCATAGAAGGTATTGCGATTCAGAAGCAGGCACCGATAACAGCCTATGACAGAGATTACCAAGTTGAGCTAGAGGCCTCTTGTCTATCGGGCCAATCCTTTTCTTATCACAGTTCTAAAAGAGAAAAAGCCTCTTATCAAGTAGCGCTCTTAGGTCATCACCAGGCCAGAAATGCAGCTCTTGCGATCAGTATCTGTGATGTACTTTTTGAAAGAGAAGGGCGTGAACTCTTGTCAAGAGAGTTAGTGGATGAGGCCTTGCATCAAGTCGTCTGGCCTGGCCGGATGGAAGTGGTCTCGCAAAATCCCATGATCTTGCTTGATGGGGCCCATAACCCCCACGCCGTTGCGCCTTTGATCGCAAGCCTTCGGGAACTGTTTCCAAGTCAAAAAAAGACCATTCTTTTTACCTGCATCCGGACCAAGGCCTTAGAAGAGATGCTCATTCAGTGGCAGGAACTAGAAAATAGTCGCTTGATCCTCACGACCTTTGAAGATCCAAGAGCCTATTCTCAAGAAGAGATAAGAGCTGCTGCGAAAAAGCATCAGCTTGAGGAAGTCAACTGGCAAGAGTTTCTACAAAACTGGCAAGCTGAAGGCGATGAGCTCCTCATTGTAACGGGGTCGCTCTACTTCCTTAGCCAGGTACGACCTTATTTATTAAAAACAGAAAAATCCAACTAGGAGATGATATGGATACAAAGAAAATTGAAGAAGCAGTGAAAATGATCATCGAGGCAGTCGGTGAAGATGAGAACCGTGAGGGACTTCAGGAAACGCCGACCCGCATCGCCAAGATGTACCAAGAAATCTTTGCAGGACTAGGGCAGACAGCAGAAGAGCATCTGTCTAAATCATTTGAAATCATTGATAACAATATGGTGGTCGAGAAGGATATCTTCTTCCATTCCATGTGTGAGCATCACTTTTTGCCGTTTTATGGAAAAGTGCACATTGCCTACATTCCAAATGGCCGTGTTGCTGGGCTTTCAAAACTGGCTCGTACGGTCGAGGTTTATGCTAAAAAACCACAGATTCAGGAACGTTTGACGGTAGAAATCGCAGATGCCTTGATGGAATATCTTGGAGCACAAGGAGCACTTGTCTGGGTAGAAGCAGAGCATATGTGTATGAACATGCGTGGTGTCCGTAAACCTGGGACCGCTACAGTGACAACTGCTGCGCGTGGACTACTTGCGACAGATAAAGACTTAAAAAATGAAGCCTATAAACTCATGGGCCACTAATGGCTGGCTATAAGAGGTGAACAGAGTGGATCAATTACGGATCAAGGACTTAGAGGTATACGCCTATCACGGTGTTTTTCCGGCAGAAAAAGAATTAGGACAACGCTTTGTCCTAGACCTATGGGTAGATTATGAGATGACTCGTGCTGCCCGCACAGGTGATTTGGAAGCTTCGATTCATTATGGGATCTTGGCGGAACAGTTGACCGAGTGGATGCAGGCAGAAAAAATCGATCTGATTGAAACGGTGGCCTTTCAGTTGGTGCAAAAGATTTTCGAAAGCTATTCCTTTGTAGAAAAAGTTCGTCTGGAGTTGAAAAAACCTTGGGCTCCTGTTCCCTTGCCATTGGAGACTTGTTCGGTGACAATCGAACGGGAGAAAAAACGGGCCTTTATTGGGCTTGGCACCAATATGGGAGATAAACAACTGCAACTAGAGACGGCGCTAGAAAAAATTAAGGATCGAGGCATTCGCCTTCTTCAGACATCCACAAGGATTGAAACAGAACCTTGGGGAGGAGTGGAGCAGGACACCTTTTTGAATCAAGTGGCAGAGGTTGAAACCTGGATGACCCCAGAGGATTTACTAGAGACCTTACTTGCCATTGAGCAGGAAATGGGGCGTGTCCGTGAGGTCAAGTGGGGGCCACGTGTGATCGATCTAGATCTGCTCTATATGGATGACACCATTTGTTACAGTCCGAGCTTGATCTTGCCGCATCCTTATGTGGCAGAACGAGCCTTTGTCCTAGAATCTTTGAATGAAATTGCTCCTCATTTTGTGGACCCTGTTCAAAGAAAGCCCATTCGCCAATTATGGGAGGCTGTCAAATAGTTTCTCTTCTTTGCATCATAAAAAAACAATCCCTGTTCGAGGGATTGTTGAGAGCGTAGATAAACGAATCTTTAATAAAATCTAATCACTTCTTTAAAAATTATACTCGTTATAGTTATTCAATCATATTCTGAAACTTTCCGCTGTGAGAAAAGTGCCTGAAACGACTCAGTTTCAGGCACTCGGAATTATTGAGACCTCAGGCTCAATAATTAGTCTTGGAACTTCGTAGAAGTTCGCTGACGTCCGTACTCACCTAAGGAAAGTTTTTTAAGAAGACTTTGTCTTCAATCTGAACACTCCCTCGAGCAGGGATTGTTTTTGTTTGTCTTAGTTTATTTACGATACAAGCGATCGTATTGGTAGACAGGATCCATGGTAACGTTGATACCGAGCTTGCGAAGGACGTTCTTGTCTTCGTCTGTCAGCATCACGGTTGAATGGGCTTCGCTACCTTTCAACTTGCCTAATTCTTGCATAGCAAGCTTAGCATCTTCGTTGCTCATGGCTGTAATGGCCAGGGCAATGAGGATTTCGTTCGAGTGAAGACGAGGGTTACGGCTGCCCAAATGATTGATCTTCAGGCCTTGGATAGGCTGCACGTATTCTGGCTCGATTAATTTGGTTTCTTTGTCAATATGCGCCAATTTCTTAATCGCATTGATCAAGAGGGCTGCGGTTGGGCCAAAGAGATCGGAGGTTTTTCCGGTTACCATCTCGCCGTTTGGCAATTCAAGGGCCAAGGCTGGCTCCCCTGTTTCTTCTTCTTTCTGACGAGCAAGAACGGTCACTTTCCGGTCATTTGGAGTAATGCCCAAATCATTCATCAAGAGCTCGATCTTCTTGACAGCTCCTTCACCGACACGCTCTGCTTTAACATCCAAAATGGTTTGGTAATAGCGACGGATGATTTCTTGTTGGGAAGCTTCAATCGCAGCGTCATTGTCCACAATGGCAAAGCCAACCATGTTGACGCCCATGTCTGTTGGAGAAGCATAAGGTGAGGTTCCTAAGATGCGTTCCAACATGCGCTTCAAGACAGGGAAGATTTCGATATCGCGGTTGTAATTGACCGTTGTTTCCCCGTAGGTTTGAAGGTGGAAAGGATCGATCATATTGACATCGTCTAGATCTGCAGTCGCTGCTTCATAAGCCAAGTTGACTGGGTGGTGCAAAGGAAGATTCCATACAGGGAAGGTTTCAAACTTAGCATAACCGGATTTGATCCCATTTAATTGGTCATGGTACATATTGGACATACAAGTTGCCAGCTTACCAGAACCAGGTCCAGGAGCCGTCACAACGACCAAATTGCGACTAGTTTTGATGTAGTCATTTTTCCCCATCCCTTCAGGAGAGATGATGTGGTCCATATCAGTCGGATAGCCCTTGATCGGATAGTGGAGATAAGAGGCGATCCCGCTCTTGTCCAGTTGTTTGCGAAAGGCGTCTGCTGCAGCTTGTCCAGCATATTGGGTGATGACAACGGATCCAACATAGATGCCGAGTTCATTGAATTTGTCGATCAAGCGCAGTACTTCTTGGTCATAAGAAATTCCTAGATCTCCACGGGCTTTTGAGTGCTCAATATTGTTGGCATTGATGGCAATGACAATCTCCACCTGGTCGCGCAATTCTTGGAGTAACTTGATCTTATTGTCTGGTTCGTATCCAGGGAGGACACGAGCAGCGTGGAAGTCCTCTAACATCTTACCACCAAATTCAAGGTAGAGCTTGCCATCGAATTGGTTGATCCGCTCAATAATGTGGTCACGTTGCAAGTTCAAATACTTTTCAGAACTAAAAGCTTGTTTTTTCATGTAAAACTCCTGTATATAAGGGAAGGGTCTGCCACACGAATCCAAGGATGAGTGTTCCGTTCCCTACCATTTCATTCTTTCATATTATATCAGAAAACAGATGGAAGATAAAATATTCTAAGATACTTTCCTAAGGGGAGTGTGGATGCCAAAGGGCTTAATGGTGACTCACGCTGGAAAGTTTCAAAGAGAACCTTGTTTTCCCTCTAAAAAAGCCCCTTACGGGGCTTCAGATCGATGCTACTTAATAGTGTTTGATCAAATCAACTGTAGAGCGATCCAATTTCTTAACCAATGCTTGTAAGAAGGCTTGCGCTTGCAAGAAATCATCCATGGCATAGAGGGTTTGGTGAGAGTGGATGTAACGTGCACAGACACCAATAGTGGTTGATGGGACTCCGCCATTCTTCAAGTGTGCTGCACCTGCATCGGTACCACCTTTGGCACAATAGTATTGGAATTTGATGCCCGCTTCTTCAGCCGTAGTGAGCAAGAAGTCTTTCATATTTGGTAGCATGATGTGACCTGGATCGTAGAAGCGAAGCAGTGTTCCTTCCCCGATCGCGCCCTGGTCTCCAAAGACATCGGCTGCTGGCGAACAGTCTACAGCAAGGAAGATTTCAGGATCAAATTTAGTGGTTGAAGTGTGGGCTCCACGAAGTCCCACTTCTTCTTGAACGTTGGCCCCTACATAGAGTTCGTTATTTAAGGCTTGTCCAGAAAGGCTCTTGGCCAATTCGCTGACCATCAAGACGCCGTAGCGGTTATCCCATGCTTTTGAGATGACGTTTTTACCATTAGCAGTAAGAATCGCAGAGCTATCTGGGACCAAGGTATCTCCAGGACGGACCCCATAGCTTTCAGCTTCGGCTTTAGAGCTAAAGCCAGCATCAAAGACGATGTCGCTAATGGCAGGTACGGTTGGTCCACCTGTTCCACGTGTCAAATGAGGAGGAACAGATCCTGAAATAGCAGGGTATTCACGTCCGTCACGTGTAAAGAGTTTGAAGCGTTGGCTGCTGACGACCATCGGGTTCCAACCTCCGATTGGGACAACACGGAAAGTCCCATCAGCTTTGATTTCGCTGATCATAAAACCAACTTCGTCCATGTGAGCAGCTACTAAGATACGAGGAGCATCGGCTGCTGTTGAATGTTTGACCCCAAAGATCCCACCAAGACCATCTGTCACGATTTCGTCCACATGAGGGGTCAATTGTTGGCGCAAATAATCCCGTACAGGAGCTTCATGACCTGAGATAGCAGGGATTTCAGTTACTTCTTTGATTTTAGAAAATAAATCAGTCATAGGTTACCTTCTTTCTGATGTTATTTTATCACTTTTTCTACAAGGATGGTAGCGTTATTATGGAAATCAGTCTCTAAAAGCGGAGGGAGAGATCTAGCCTAGACCGTTGTCCCTCTGCTTATTTTGTGTTACAATAGGCACTATGAAAGCTAAAAAAATTATTTTGTCTAGTCTGGCTCTAGCAAGTGCAGGAGCTCTTGCGGCCGGTGTTTATAAAATTGCCAAAGATCAAAAGCGTCTCCGTACCCAAGAAGAATTGGTAGCAGAAGTACGGGAGCAAATGGAAGCCATGGGGACGATTGCGACTCTGTATGTGGAACTCTACGAGTCTAGTGAAGAGCGCTTAGTAGGAGGCGTCATTTTTGAAGATGAGCGCCATTACCGCTTTGTCTATGAGGACGGTCTCTTGCATTATGAAGAGGAAAAACTATGATCACACCGAGTTCTCTAGAAGAAATTGCTTCATATGTAGAGCAAGATGGCAAGAAAGTGTTTGTCTTTTCAGCCGACTGGTGTGGGGATTGCCGTTACCTCAAGCCTTTTTTGCCGGAGATTGAGGCTGAAAATCCCGAATTTACCTTTATCTTGATTGACCGAGATGCCTATATGGATCTGGCGAAAGTCTGGGATGTTTATGGGATCCCAAGTTTGGTGGTTCTGGAAAAGAATAAGGAAATCGGTCGGTTTGTCAATCGGGATCGGAAAACCAAAGCGCAGATTACAGCATTCTTAGCAGGATTAAAATAGGAGAAAAACATGATTGTAACATACAACAAAGAACAAGTCGGCGATGTATTGATGCTGACCTTGAAAAATAGTGGAGAAGCAAAGCTCGCGGTGGAGAGAAAAGGAAAAGTGGCTCGCGTTTACCGTGAGGACAACCAAGAAACCGTTGCCTGGAATATCTTTGATGCCTCATCTTTCTTCGCCATCGAAGGCAAGGGCCAAGTCTTTTTGACAGATGAGCAAGTAGCTCGTTTAAATCAAGAATTGGAAGCAGAAGGCTTCGCAGAACGATTGGTCAATGATCAGGAACCAAAATTTGTGGTCGGAGAAATCCTTGAAATGGTGGCCCATCCAGATAGTGACCACTTGAATATCTGCCAGGTAGCAGTTGGACCAGACAAGACAGTTCAGATCGTAGCAGGGGCTCCAAATGCGCGAGTGGGTCTAAAGACCATTGTCGCTCTTCCAGGTGCCATGATGCCGGATGGTAGCTTGATTTTCCCAGGGGCCCTTCGTGGTGAAAAAAGCTATGGCATGATGTGCAGTCCTCGCGAATTGCACTTGCCAAATGCTCCTCAAAAACGAGGCATTATTGAATTGGATGATGCAGAAGTAGCAGGGACACCTTTTGATCCTGCTCGTCACTGGAACGAATAAAGAGAAGAATCTAGGATGTTTTGAATCCTAGATTTTTTTGATAATTTTGGTTTGTCACCTCCATTTTTTGAAATTTTTTCGAATAAATAGATAGGAGGTAAATGATGTATAATAAAGTTATTTTAATCGGTCGCCTAGTAGCGGCTCCAGAATTGCATAAAACCAGCACAGACAAATCCGTTGCCCGAGTGACCGTTGCGGTCAATCGTCGCTACAAGGACCAAAACGGGGAGCGAGAGACTGATTTTGTTAATGTGGTTGTCTGGGGGAAATTGGCTGAAACCATGGCTAGTTATGCCAGTAAAGGAAGCTTGATCTCTTTGGATGGAGAGATTCGGACACGCCGCTACGAGAAAAATGGGGTCATGCAGTATGTGACAGAGGTCCTCTGTCAAAGTTTTCAGTTGCTAGAGAGCCGCGCTCAGCGAGCGATGCGTGAAAATGGTGGAACGGGAGATTTGGCCGATATTATCTTAGAAGAGGAAGATCTTCCTTTTTAGAGGAGATAAAGAAAGCTGGTTTGTTAAAAGACCAGTTTTTTAATATTTTTCAGAGAGATTATTCGGTGTTTATTCTTTTTAAAAGGATTGGAAAATTGATCTGCACAATAAAAACCAGCACTTTTTTTGAAAAAGTAGTAAAATAAAGTAATATATATTCAAAATTTTCAGAAAAGGAACGGAGTTTGAAGGGGAAAGAAGAAAGAAAAGAACTGTTAAAATGGCTGATAAAACGGGTTCTACTGGTGATTCCAGTGACCTGCATCCTCTTGTGGATCTATGCCGTTTGTCAAACCAGTAGCATCAAGGATCAGACCAAGATCGGTGTCACCTATATGACCATGAACAATGAGTTCTATAAAAGTATTCATTCGGAAATAAGTCGAATTGCCGATGAGAAAGAGGCTCTTGTCTATGTCCGAGATCCAGAATTGGACGAAAAAAGGCAGAGCCAGCAGATCGATGATTTTTGCGCTCAAAAGGTAAATGTGATTGTGATTAATCCGGTCAAAGGAGATAGTCAGCCCATTTTAAGGGCTCTTAAAAAAGCTAGAAAACAAGGAATTAAGATCATTGCAGTTGATACCCAGATCAAGCATTTTAAGCCGGATGCCAGCATTGTCTCCGACAACTACCAAGCAGGAGTCTTGATTGCAAAAGAGCTGATGAAACGCTCTTCAAATGCTCGGATCCTTCTCTTGGAGCATAAGGGGACTGTTTCAGCAGATACGCGGATTCAGGGATTTAAGGATACCATCAAAGGACATGGGTCATATGAGATTATCTCGGAACTAGAAACCAAGGGTCAGACGGAGATCGCTATGCCAGCTGTCCGTAAGTTCTTGCAGTCAGGGGGAAATGTCGATACTCTAGTTTCCTTGAATGACCGTTCAGCTATAGGAGCTTTAGCAGCGATCAAGGAGCAAGGGATCACCCATCCCATTGCGATCTATGGGATTGATGGCTCACCAGATATGAAAGCCTTGCTGCACTCGACAGATGATGTTGTGGGAACCGTTGCCCAGTCTCCTTTGAAGATGGGAGACCGCGTGATGGAGGTCATCCAAGATATGGCTGATGGGAAGAGCTACCAAAAAGAAATAACCATTCCGGTTCAGATGATGACAAAGGAAAACATCGATCAATTTGATGTGAATGGGTGGCAGTAATGAGAAAATTTAGAGGTGTGAGATACAGTTTGGCCATCCTGATGGTCGTGAATTTTATCGCTGTGATGCTCAACAGTATCATCTATCTTCAAGCAACCAACTATATCATTGCCCAACGGCAAGCTTCTCTATTAGTAGAACGCTTAGAGCGTATTCCTTTTGCGCCCTCTACAACTTTTTGGTTGTCTGCGCTCTTATTTGCTGGAATTGCCTTGATCTCCATGAGTCGTTACCGGTCTCAAACGAGTCGATGGTCCATTTTTGATAAGTGGAACATTCTGGAGATCCTCCTGATGTTGCTCTTGATGTGGGTCCAAAATGTAGCTTATAACGGGCTCATTCTCTTGGTTTTTGCGGATATCTTCTATGGTTCCAAAGAGTTGAATACCAAGCGAGACCGCAAGTATTGGTTTGCTTTTATCCTAGTGAGTTTCTTGATGCTTCTTGTGACCAATTCAGACGTCTTTTCGCTTTTCTTTCCGATACCTTCTCTGGATGTCTATATTCATTTTTATCCTGCCTCCATTCGGATTCTGGCCTTTTTCTTAAAGAATTCCCTCTATGCCTTGAATATGGTGCTCTTCATTATTTCGCTTTTGTTCTATATTATGAATGTTCTTGCGGAAAACCACGAAGTGGAAGAAGAGTTGGCCATGGTTTCGAAGGTCAATACGGAGTTGAACAACTATATGGCCTTGTCTGAGAAGATTGCAGAAGATCGGGAGCGCAAGCGGATTGCTCGGGAGATTCACGATACCTTGGGACATGCGCTAACAGGGATCTCGGCAGGTTTAGATGCTGTCGGAGTCTTGATTGATATCGATCCCAATCGGGCAAAAGAGCAGGTGAAAAGTGTATCAGAAGTGGTTCGTGAAGGGATCCAGGATGTGAGAGGCTCTCTCAACCGCCTCCGTCCAGGTGCCCTTGAGGGACGAACCCTCAAAGATGCATTAGAAAAGATGATCCGCGAGTATCAGACGCTTTCCAACTTGCAGGTTGATTTACACTATGAATGGGTCGATGTCGATATGGACGTCATGATTGAAGATACGATTTTTCGTGTGATCCAGGAGTCTATGACCAATGCGGTTCGCCACGGTCATGCTAGCCGGATGATCCTTCATTTTTTTGAGGATGAAGAAGATTACCTGATCGAGTTGCAGGACAATGGGGTTGGGTTTGAAACCTTGACCTATGGCTATGGGCTCAAGCAGATGATGGAACGAATTTCTATCCTAGGAGGACAGCTTCAATTTGAAAGCCGCGATGGATTTTTCACGCGCGTGAGTTTACCGAAATATAAAGAAGGGAGATAGAGATGGTGATAAAAGTAATGGTGGCAGATGACCAGGCCTTGATTCGAGAATCTCTAAAAATTATTTTGTCGGCCCACCCCGATATCGAAGTGGTAGCCACAGTGGAAGATGGGAATCATGTCTTGTCTAGCATTCCGCAGACACATCCTGACCTGATCTTGATGGATATTCGGATGCCAGGCATGGATGGGGTTTTGGCGACAAAAGAAGTAAAAGAACACTATCCGGATATCAAAATTATTATTTTAACGACCTTTGACGATGATGAATTTATCTATAGTGCACTCAAGTATGGTGCTTCAGGTTATCTTTTAAAGGGAGCCTCGACAGAGGAACTCTATGAAGCGATTAAGGTGGTATATCAGGGCGGAGCTATGATCAACCCGAATATCGCTAGTAAAGTCTTTCAAATTTTCTCTCAAATGGCCAAAACCAACTTCTCTATTGCTGTGGATGAGGACAATGTCAAGGATTTGAGCACAACGGAATGGCGCATTATCCAAGAAGTCGGCTATGGGGAGTCCAATAAAGAAATTGCGGCCAAACTCTTCTTGTCAGAAGGAACCGTGCGCAATTACTTATCAACGATTTTGGCGAAATTAAACCTACGAGATCGAACGCAATTAGCGATCTGGTCAGTCCAAACAGGAGTGACGAGACGTGATTTTTCTAAAGGAAATACAGAATGAAATTGAAGCGAAAGCATCTTTGTTGGGGGATCGGTCTCCTTGTTGTGCTCTGTGCAAGCGCAGGTTTTTATTGGTGGAAACAGCAACCGACCGTACTCCATATCGGCGTTTATGCAGGTTCTAGCTGGGATGTGCCAACTAGTCAACGTTCCCATGCCTTGGATCGTGCCATTCAAAAATTTGAAAAATCCCATCCCCACGTCCGTGTAGAGTATGAAAATGGGATTCCGCAGTCAGATTATTCAGATTGGCTCTCTGAAAAGATTGTTTCAGGAAAGACGCCGGATGTGTTTATGGTCTCTGAGCAAGATCTTTCCTTATTAGCAGCGCGGGGTGTGCTCGAGAAGTTAAACGGCTATATGGATCGAAAAGATCAAGCTGCCTTTTATCCCGTTGCCTTTGAATCGGGTGTCTTTCAGGGGCAAACCTATGCCTTGCCTTATGAAAGCAATCCGATTTTGATGTGTGTCAATAAAGATCTCTTGGATAAAGAAGGCATCGCGGTTCCCAAAGAAGGTTGGACCCTTGAAGAGTTCTATACGATTTGCAAGAAACTAACCAAAGATACCAATGGGGATGGGCAATTGGACCAATTTGGGAGTACAGAATACACCTGGAAAGAAGCCTTGGCAGCAAATGGAGGTTATCTCTTCCAAGGTGGCATGCTCAAGCTGACAGCTCCAGAAGTCAAAGAGTCTTTGACTTTTCTGCAAAAATTGGAAGATCTAAATAAAAATTACAAGGTGAGCTCTAAAGATTTTGACCAGGGGAAAGTCGCCTTCTATCCCATGACCTTGGCCCAATATCGGACCTATAAACCTTATCCCTACCACGTTTCTAAATATTCAAACTTCACCTGGACCTGTATCCCGATGCCTGCTAAGTCAAAAACGACCAAGGCAACCTTGGTCACGACGACTTCTTTTGCTATGTCGGCTCGAAGTTCTCATTCCAAGTTGGCTTGGGAATTGATGCAACTCTTGACAGAGGATCCAGACATTCAACAAACCCTCTTTGCCCAATCCCAAGGGATCTCTGTCATGCCACAGGTCGTCAAGAGTCGCTCTAGTAAAGACCTTCTGCAGGTGGATGATTTTGGAACAGATTCCTTGACCAATCAGACCTTGAACCGCATCATGGAACAAGCTGTTGAAAGTAGTCCTAAAAATGTCTCAAAAGAGGTGCTAGAAAAGCTAGACTACTTGATTGGCAATGCCTTGCGCGATCAGGATGTCGAGAACCGCTTGCCTCAAATTCAGAGGGAGATTGAGAGTAGTCTACAGGTAGGAGTTTAGAGCAAAATAAGATGGCATTTTGTCAAGTGACAGATGTCATTTTTTAATTGCTAAATGTCATATTGGGAATGTGACATTTGACAATATAAAAACGCTTTCAAATAGTCTACAATAGAGTCAAATAAAGGAGGCGTAGAAAAATGAAATACCTCGTTTTGGTCAGTCATGGTGGACTGGCAGAAGGTCTAAAAACATCACTGGCCATGTTTGCTGGTGACAAGTTGGATCAGGTCATCGCAGTTGGACTCAAAGAAGGAAAATCGGTTGATGACTTCGCAGTTGATTTTAGAGAGAGCATTTCAGGATTGACAGCTGATGATTCTGTTTTGGTCTTGGCAGATATCGTAGGTGGTAGTCCATTAACCACTGCAGCCACGGTTCTAGAAGAAGCTGGAAAGCTCGATGGAGCCTTGATCCTTGGTGGGATGAACCTTACCATGGCCTTGACGGCAGTTGTGATGAAGGATGTGTTGGATGGAGACGATTTATCAGCCACCATCTTATCAGAAGCACGATCTGCACTACAGCCTTTTGAAGTTTCAGCCACTAGTGCTGAAGAAGATGATGACGATATTTAATAGGGAGGTACCTTATGGTAGTAACATTTGTACGGATTGATGACCGCATGATTCACGGTCAGACAGTCACACGCTGGGCAAAAGAAAAACCATGTGATGGTTTGATTGCCGTAAACGATGCAGCAGCATCAAACAAGGTTTTGATCCAAGCTTACAAAGGCGCATCAGACAAGAAAACCTTTGTATGGACAAAGGAAGCTTTTAAGGAAAAATCAGCAAAAGTAACGGAATCAGATAGTCGTTACTTCTTGATCACCAAAAATCCAATCGATATGAAGGAAATTTTGGTCGACCAAGGGTTTGTCCCAGGTGATGTCAAAGAAATCATCGTTGGCCCTGCAAATGATCGTCCAGGTGCTGTGAAATTGGGGAATAACCAATCCATCACTCAGGAAGAAGCAGAAGCTTTCCAAGCCATTCAAGCAGCAGGCTACAAGGTGAAATTCCAATTGTTGCCAGATGTTTCCATCGGTTATTGGGATGATTTCAAATCAAAATTTGGTTTTTAAACCCAACAGTCTTATCTGTTAGGTAAATAAATTTACAAACAAAAGGAGCGTTTGTTATGACAATTTCATGGATTCAAGCAATCTTGCTTGGTATTTTCGCCAGCTTGTCTTCAATGCCTGGTATGGGAGGTTCCAGTATCGGGAACTATACACTCGGTCGTCCCTTGATCGGTGGGTTGATTTCAGGTTTAATTCTTGGAGATGTGACAACTGGTATTATGGTCGGGGTTGCCCTTCAAGTTGTTTATATCGCCTTGGTAACACCTGGTGGTACCGTATCTGCCGATGTTCGTGCCATCTCTTATATCGGTGTTCCTCTTGCTATCTTGTTTGTGCATGCCAATAACATCACAGATGAAGCAGGAATCGCCGCAGCTGCAGCTCCAATCGGCGCAGCTGTTGGGACAATCGGTACAGTTCTTTTTTACGGTACCGCTACTATGAACTTGGTATGGCAACACATTGGTTGGAAAGCCGTTGAAGAAGGAAACTTCAAAAAACTCTACGCAGTTGACTGGGTTTACCCTTGGATCTCTCACTTCCTCTTCTCTTTCCTTCCAACAATGATTATCACCAAATACGGTGAAAATATGGTTGATTTGATGAAACAATACCTTCCTATGGATGGTTACTGGATGAAAGCCCTCTTTACAGTCGGTGCTCTTCTCCCATGTGTCGGTATTGCCATCTTGTTGAAACAAATTGTTACAGAAGCAACTGACTTCATTCCATTCTTTGTTGGATTTACCTTGGCGAAATCTCTCGGATTGAACTTGGTATCCAGTGCCGTTGTTTCATTAATCTTTGCAGTAATCTACTATGAACTTGAAGTGATCAAATCGATGAAAGCTGCTCCTGCTGGAGCGGTGGATCTAGACGATGATGAGGAGGATATTTAAAATGGCTGATAGAAAGAAAATTTCAAAGAAAACATTAGCAAAAGCATTCCATCATTGGTATTATGGTCATTTGACTTGTTTCTCTCAAGAACATATGCAAACCTTCGGGTACTTGACTTCTATGCTTCCAATCGTAGAAGAAATGTATGACACAAAAGAAGAACAAAAGGATGCTATGCAAACCTATACGGCCTTCTTCAACACTGAACCACAACTTGGATCTCTTGTTGTAGGGATCACAGCTGGTTTGGAAGAAGCGCGTGCAAACGGAGATGCAGTAGATGGCGAAACCATCAACGGTATGCGTGCCGGTTTGATGGGACCAATCGCTGGTATTGGTGACTCATTGGTCGTTGGTACCTTGATCCCAGTTCTCTTGGGGATTGCCCTTGGTCTTTCTAAAGGTGGTAACGTCGCTGGTGCTCTCTTCTACATCGTCGTATGGAACCTCTTAGTCTACTTTGGTATGCGCTTTGCCTTCTTCAAAGGTTACCAATTAGGGGATAAAGCCGTTGAATTCCTTGTAGGACCAAAAGGACAAGCTCTTCGTAAAGCGATCAGCGTTGTCGGTGGTATGGTTATCGGTGCCGTAGCAGCTACTTGGGTATCTGTTACAACAGCCCTTCAATTTAAGAATTCTGAAGGAAAAGTCTTCTTGAACATTCAAGAAAAGATCGATGGTGTTTATCCAGGTCTCTTGACAGCAGCCTTCATCACTCTTTGCTGGTGGTTGATGTCTAAGAAAAAAATTTCACCAAACAAAGTTATGTTACTTCTCGTTGTAGTTGCTTTGATCGGTGTTGCCCTTGGTATCTTCGACCCACATCTTAAATACTAAGGAAAAGAAAAAACGAATTTGCTAGTAGGAGTTTTTGAGAATGAAGTGAATTGACCTCCTTTACTTGCACTTCATTCTCAATTTTTATCAGGAGGAATCCCATGGTTACAAAACAAGAACTTGTCAATGGATATGAAACAGAAATCAACTACCAACGCCACATGCTTGAAAACCTTGGTCGTTGGTTCAGCTTACTCTTTATCATTGCCAGTATTGGTGTGGTATTGATCTATCTCTTTCACAAAAGTTTCCTCCCACTCTTGATCCTCGGGATTTTACTGGCCTTGGTTGGAATTTTAGGCATGATTGTTTTTGGATATGGCATCTACCGCGGGCGGATCAATCTTCAAAAAGTGATCGACGATTTCAATCAAAAATTGACAATTTTAAATTGATATTTTAGAAACATCTCATTTATTTTTGAGGTGTTTTTTTCTTGACTATTTCTGACCAAGTGATACAATAGAAACATAAGTTAGCACTTACGTATAGAGAGTGCTAAAAACACGTATGGAGGAATGAAGATGTTAAAACCATTAGGAGACCGTGTGGTCTTAAAAATAGAAGAAAAAGAACAGACTGTTGGAGGTTTTGTCCTTGCAGGTGCGAGCAAGGCTGATACAAAAACAGCTGAAGTAGTGGCCGTTGGTGAAGGTGTGCGTACCCTAAGTGGTGAACTCATCGCTCCAGCTGTAAAAGCAGGAGATCAAGTTTTGGTTGAAAGCCACGCAGGAATTGAAGTGAAAGATGGGGAAGAAACCTACACCATCGTTGGAACAGCAAACATTCTTGCAATTGTAGAGTAAGAGAAGAAAGAGGTAAGAGAAATGGCAAAAGATATTAAATTTTCATCTGATGCACGTTCTGCAATGGTCCGTGGTGTCGATGTCTTAGCAGATACAGTGAAAGTCACTTTGGGCCCTAAAGGTCGCAATGTGGTTCTTGAAAAATCATTTGGTTCACCCTTGATCACAAATGATGGGGTGACCATCGCAAAAGAAATCGAATTGGAAGACCATTTTGAAAATATGGGTGCTAAATTGGTGTCAGAAGTGGCTTCTAAGACCAATGATATCGCAGGTGACGGTACAACGACCGCAACTGTTTTGACTCAAGCCATCGTCCGTGAAGGGATCAAAAACGTCACTGCAGGTGCTAACCCAATTGGCATCCGCCGTGGGATTGAGACCGCTGTTGCAACAGCAGTAGAAGCTTTGAAAAACAATGCGATCCCAGTATCGAGCAAGGAAGCGATTGCTCAAGTAGCTGCTGTGTCTTCTCGTTCTGAAAAAGTTGGTGAGTACATCTCTGAAGCCATGGAAAAAGTTGGTAAAGATGGAGTCATCACGATTGAAGAGTCTCGTGGAATGGAGACAGAACTGGAAGTCGTTGAAGGTATGCAATTTGACCGTGGTTACCTCTCACAATACATGGTCACTGATAATGAAAAAATGGTGGCAGACCTTGAAAATCCATACATTTTGATCACTGATAAGAAGATTTCAAATATCCAAGAAATCTTGCCGTTGTTGGAAAGCATTCTTCAAAGCAACCGTCCACTCTTGATCATCGCAGATGATGTCGATGGCGAAGCTCTTCCAACACTTGTCTTGAACAAGATCCGCGGTACCTTTAATGTCGTAGCTGTCAAGGCACCAGGATTTGGAGATCGCCGCAAAGCCATGCTAGAAGACATTGCCATCTTGACTGGTGGTACAGTCATTACAGACGATCTTGGTTTGGAATTGAAAGATGCAACCATTGAAGCCCTTGGTCAAGCAGCTAAAGTGTCAGTCGATAAAGACAGTACCGTCATTGTCGAAGGTTCTGGTAACCCAGAAGCGATCGCTAACCGTGTGGCTGTTATCAAGTCACAAATCGAAACTACAACCTCTGAATTTGACCGTGAAAAATTACAAGAACGTTTGGCCAAATTGTCTGGTGGTGTTGCCGTGATCAAGGTCGGTGCTGCAACAGAAACAGAATTGAAAGAAATGAAACTCCGTATCGAAGATGCCCTTAATGCGACTCGCGCAGCCGTTGAAGAAGGGATCGTTGCCGGGGGTGGTACAGCTCTTGTCAATGTCATTTCTGCAGTCGCAGCCCTTGAATTGGAAGGGGATGAAGCGACCGGACGCAATATCGTTCTTCGTGCTTTGGAAGAACCTGTGCGCCAAATTGCCCACAATGCCGGTTATGAAGGATCTATTGTGATTGATCGCTTGAAAAATGCCGAAGTCGGAACAGGTTTCAATGCTGCAACAGGTGAATGGGTGAATATGATTGATGCAGGAATCATCGACCCAGTTAAAGTGAGCCGTTCAGCCCTTCAAAACGCCGCTTCCGTAGCGAGTCTTATCTTGACGACCGAAGCAGTTGTAGCCAACAAACCAGAACCAGCAGCCCCAGCAGGACCGGGAATGGATCCAAGCATGATGGGTGGGATGATGTAACACACTTAGCCTAATGGGTGCTAAAGCACCTCATTAGGCTACGGCAAGCACCATGGTGCCTTGCCGAAGTGTCTTACTAAGAAAATAAAGAAGGCGTTATCGGCCTTCTTTATTTTCTGTCGTAACTGTTACACGATTGAGGCTATACCTCTCATCGTTGGATAGTAGCCACTATGTTGCGGCCTGGCTAATCGTCTTACTAGCTCAAAGGGAGGAAAATATCGTTCCTCCCTTTTCACGTCGTAACCTATGTAACTAAAAACAAAGAAGGCGTTATCGGTCTTCTTTATTTTCTGTCGTAACTTGTTCTAGTTGCTTGCTTCTTTTTGTTATGGAATAATATTTTTATTTTAAATTTTGTAACAGAAATGATAAATACTAATTAAAGAAGACTTGCGTAGATGCTTGGGAATCAAGCGTTTGTTGTGTTTTCAGACAGAGGAATATTTGCCAACAAATTGCAATACAAATTAACTGATTTTGTAATAATTCTAGTGTATACTATTAAGAGTAGATCACAGGTCTACATTGTTGCAAGGGGAGAACTTCCCACATACATGTCTATTGACAATAAAACTTGATCGTAATATCGCTGTTAGTAAAATGAGAGTTTGAACATGGCGTAGATTTTATCGACCTTTTTCATATTAAAAAATATTTTTCAAATTCCCCTTGCGCAAGCTCTTCCGGGTTCCTCCGGGAGAGTTTTTTGTTTAGGAAAAAAGTAGAAGGCCTTTGAGTCTCCTTTGAAAGAGTGGCTCAGCAGGCATCATTTATGGTAAAATAGAACATATTCGTAGAGGGGAAGGAGTGAGGACTTTGTTGAAGATTTTTGTGTTAGAAGATGAATGGATCCAACAATCGCGTATCGAAGCGGTTTTGCAGGATCTCATCCGTCAAAAATCCTTGCAATGCAAAGCGCCAGAAGTGTTTGGGAAGTCAAGCCAGTTGCTGGATGCTATCACAGAGAGAGGCGCCCATCACCTATTCTTTTTAGATATCGAGATTAAAGGTGAGGAGAAAAAGGGTCTAGAGATCGCAAAAGAGATTCGTAAGAAAGACCCCCATGCGACCATTGTCTTTGTCACCACTCACTCTGAATTCATGCCCATTACCTTTCAGTACAAAGTAGCTGCCTTGGATTTTATCGATAAAACGCTGGGTGAGGAAGAGTTCAAAGAGAGAATCAGCTCAGCCATCGACTATACCTTGGAGCAAGCTGGGACCACGATTGCGCAAGATGCCTTTACGTTTGAGAGTGCGATGGCGCGTGTACAAGTTCCTTTTAATAAGATTTTGTATGTTGAAACGTCTCCAACCATTCACAAGGTCATTTTACACACCCAGGAAGAGCGCTTGGAATTTTACGCTAGTATTGCCGATATCGAAAAAGCAGATTCCCGCTTGTATCGGTGCCACCGCTCCTTTGTGGTGAATCCGCAAAATATTACGAAGATTGATAAAGAAGCCAAGAAAGCTTTTTTTGAAAATGGGGACAATTGCTTGATCTCACGGACCAAGTACAGAGGCTTACTGGAAGCTTTGAAAAAATAGAAGGGAGAAACAATTGCTGTTAGATATTCTAATGTCTTACCTAAAGTTCTTCGTCAGCATGCTGATCTATCGTCATATCAGTAGACAAGAGTTCGCCTTGCGCTGGCTCTTTTTGTGCCCCTTCTTCTTTGCAATTATCTTTACCCTTGTGCCACCGGTAGGCTTTTTTGGCTATTTCTTAGTATTTATTGCCTATAGTTTCTATCGAAATCGTAACATACGACACCTTTTGAATATTTTTTACGGGCTCTACCCGGTTGTCATGGAGAGTCTCATTGGGCGCCTCCTAGCCTTTTATGTCTTTCCAATGCTAGGGATCGTACTTGTTCATGAGGCATCTGTCAGCTGGTATGATGCTCTACTTGAATTGCTGGTCTTTCCTGTTTATATAGGAATCACTAAATTGTTAAAACTAGATTTTACAGATCTAAAAGTAGGATTTCAACGGCAGTATTTTAATCGTTTCTTACTCCCAATGGATCTTTCCATGTTTGTGTATTTGCTCAGTGTTGTAGGTCTGGTGGTTTTTGAGGATATTATTCCGCATGCAGATGCTTTGCGGAAACAGTTAAATAGTATTTATTTGATTTTGTTTTTTGTGATGCTCTTGTATTTCAATGCAGTGTCCAAAGAACGATTGAAACAAGAGATTCTGGAACAAAAAGATAGGCAACTGCAGGAGTTAGCCACCTATAGCCAACACGTCGAAATGCTCTATGGGGAGATTCGTGCCTTTCGTCATGATTACCTGAATATTTTAACCAGTCTCAAATTAAGTATTGAGCACGAAGACCTCAATGCGATCAGGGAAGTCTATGAGAATGTTCTTCGAGAGAGTGGCCAGCAATTTTACAATAGTAAGTTTGATATTGCCAAACTCAGTCACATCGAAAATCCAGCTGTAAAAAGTGTTCTGTCCGCAAAATTATTGGAAGCTCAAAATAAAGGGATTGGGATCTCTGTCGAGATCGATGAACCAGTTCGTGATTTATTCATCGAGGTTTTAGATTTCATCACCTTCTTATCCATCCTTTGTGACAATGCTATCGAAGCGAGTCTCGAATCAGACGACCCCCAGCTGACTCTTGCCATGCTTCAGGAGACGAACTCCCTCATCTTAATAGTTGAAAATAGTACAAAAGCTGAAAAAATAGAGTTAGCGAGAATTTTTGAAAAAGACTACTCGAGTAAAGGAGAGGGCCGCGGTCTTGGCTTGTACAAGATCCAACAATTACTGGAAAAGTATCCCAAAACGACAGTGTCTACCAAGAGTTCAAACTACCGATTTACTCAGAGCCTGACCTTTTGGAAGGAATAATGGAAGAGAGAGTGGGACAGAAATCGGTAATTCGTTAGAATTCGATTTCGTCGTCCCACCTCCGCACAGTTGAGTAGGGCTGTAAAAGCTGATGAAATCAGCGTAGTAGAGCCCACTCAACCACTGCGTCTTGCTCGACAATCAAAAATAATTGAGAGGCTAGGACTTTTGTCCCAGCCTCTTTTTTGACCATTCACGACGATTTTCTGACCGATTCTGACAGAGAGCTACAAAGACTGTCCCTTTGAAGTATACTGTATACAAGATCAATAAGAAAAGAGGGATCGTATGTTTCAGGTAGCATCTATTACAAAATCATTTAAGGAGAAAGCTGTATTAAAGGGAGTGTCTTTTTCGATAGAAGAAGGAGACAAAATTGCCTTGCTGGGAAATAATGGGGCAGGTAAAAGCACCCTGTTCAATATTATCGCTGGACAGCTCCAGGCCGATTCGGGGACGATAAAGACTTCGCTTGATTTTCAAAGAGAAATTGGGATGATGCCTCAGGGGGATCTGCTCATCGAGGATCTAACCGTTGCTGAATTCGTCGAATTAAAAAGCCGGATGAATCAGCTGAAGCAGGCTGATATCAATGGACTCTTAGAGATGGTCGAATTGAGAGGCTCAAAAGAGCAGATGGTGGGAAGTCTTTCTGGTGGTCAAAAGAGACGCTTGTCCTTGTTGTTAACCATTTTGAATCATCCAAGGTTGATTTTTTTAGATGAGCCAACGACTGGTATGGACTTGGAAGCAGTAGATAATTTTTGGAAATTGCTGGAGCAGCAAGAGTTTACATCTGTTGTGGTGACCCATGATTTCAACCAAATTGATGCCTTTTTTACAAAAGTCCTGATTTTAAAAGATGGTCGAATTGCTGCCACAAAGGCTGTTGAGGATATTCACCAGGCTGGTCAAACCATTGAGCAGTATTTCCGAGAAGAGATGAATAAAGGAGGGGAACAAGCATGAGAAAGATTCAATTAAAACAAGTTTTACGAAATAAGCGCTTTGTATTATTCACCATTATTTTACCCATAGGCTGGTATATCTTCTTTGATCAGCTTCAAAAAGGAGTTTCGCCAAGTATTTTATTAGGCATTGCCGTCTTTATCGGCGTCATTGGCAATAGCCTTGCAACCTTTAGTAAGCGAATCGCCTCAGATATCGGGTTTTATTCTTTTGAATCCCACTTTACAAGCTATAGTGTCAAGAACTATTTATGGGATCAAAGCATCGTACAACTGATTCTGAACAGCTTGATCTTTTTAGCAGTACTAGTAGTTGCTGTTCTAGGTTTTCACTTTCCGGTGACGACTAGCCTGTTGGTGCAATTTTTCCTCTTATCCTTGATGGGGATCTACTTTAGCGTGATTGGCTTTGTTCTTGGGGTAAGAGTAGATGCCAAGACGATTGATACCATTGGCTTTCCTGTCATTATTTTGGCTGCTATGACCATTATTCCCTTTGATACGCTTGGCGCAAGTGGAGGATTTATGGACCTGGTTGGCAAGCTACAACGGGCTTTCCCAGGCTATTATTATACAAAGCTGATCCAAGATTTGACCGAGAAACAAATGATAGATGTCTCTCAATTGGCGCTCTTTGTTGCTGTATTTGGATTGAATTTGCTATTTTTCTATCTGCTCGTACCCAAAGGAAAAATGGGGAACTAAGAGTAGTTAAAAAGAGAGTGGGACAGAAATCTGTAATTCGTTAGAATTCGATTTCGTCGTCCCACCTCCGCACAGTTGAGTAGGGCTGTAAAAGTTGATGAAATCAGCGTAGTAGAGCCCACTCAACCACTGCGTCTTGCTCGACAATCCAAAAATAATTGAGAGGCTAGGACTTTTGTCCCAGCCTCTTTTTGTGCATAATGCCCTACATGAATTTTGGAAGGCTTTTTCATCTTGAAAATAATCAAAAATGTTGAAATATAAGTGTTTTTTGAACAAATACTTGGGGTGAGGCAAAAGTGGGGCAGGTAGCAACTGCTTAAAATGATGAAGCATGAACTAAAAAAGTTTCCAATTTTGCATAGTTGGAAACTTTTTCGATGATTTTAATGACTAACTGTCTTGCGATAAAAACTCTGAAACCAAAACTTCTTGACTAATGGTTTCAGATAAAGCTTGTTTAAATGCTAATTTTCCTAAAGAATAGGATTGGTGGTCTATCGTTGGTAGCTTCAACAGATGCCCAACTAATAGACGTTCCTGACCAATGATATAGGGAATTTTTTTCTCTCTTTCTTCATATCCCTTTATGAGACCGGCTGCTACTTCATCACTTGTAGCTAATATACCATCGATACGATCGTCATTGACTAATTCATGTGATACGTGTAGGCCATCATTAAAATCATGAATATTCCCAAATACCATATATGGAGTCGACTGTTGCCCATAAACATCGTGATAAGCTAATAATGCAGTTTGATAGGTAGCCGATGATTCGTTATCCCTTGAAAATAACAAAACTAAGTGTTCCAATCCTCGTGCTTTCATCGCAGAAAAAGCATCCACAAATGAAGAATAGCGGTCCAGGTAAGCAGAAGACAGGAGAGGGTATCCTTGTAATTTTTCACAAACTACGATTCGTCCATATTTCGCATAGGTTTCAATTGTATCAAGACGAATAGCTCTTGAAGTGAAGATTAAAGCATCAATAGCTTCCATTTTGAGTTGCTTCAGGTAGGATAGTTCCAATTCTTGATTATAATCTGAAGGCATCATGACAAGTTGGTAGTCGCTAGCTTTAGCAGCGTCAAGGAGACCATTGATTAATTGTGTAAAATAAGGGTGCTGGGTGTGTGGAATGACGACCCCTATTTTTTGTGTTTTTCCTCGACTTAAATCTCGTGCTAGCTGGTTAGGCATATAGTCCAGCTCGTTGATAAGATCCATGACCCTTTGTCGTGTCTCATCAGAGACATGTGGATGGTGATTGATCACACGAGAAACGGTTGATTTAGCCACGCCTGCTTTTTTAGCTATTTCACTGATACTTGTCATTAGAGGGCTCCTACTTTAAAAACTTGTGAATCCCATATCCTACGCCATCCTCATCATTAGACTTCGTTATTTTATACGCTATCGCTTTGATGTCATCAAAGGCATTATCCATCACAATAGGGTAGCCAACCATTTCAAGCATAGGCAAATCATTATGTCCGTCACCAAATGCAGCTGTTTCTTCTTTAGCTAACTGCTCTTTTCGAAGGATGTGTGCAATTCCTTTCGATTTTTTAGCTAGGAGATGTGTAATTTCAAGATAGGCTTTACCTGAACGTTGAATCGTGATTTGTGGTAAGTATAAACTTTGAAGATACTTTTCCAATTCTCGCATGGTTGCTTCATCGAAAGTAATCATCATAATTTTAAAAGTATTTCCTTGACCCTCTAAAAACTGCTCTTCATTATCAATAAAGGTTGGCGTTTGACGGGTTAAATTTTGTTCGTATTGGATTCCTTCGTCTATTTTATCACAATACCAGTTGTTCATGTCATAATAAGATAGACTAACTTGAGGGAAGTGTTGACGGATGCCTCTCAGTAACTGTTTTGCTGTCTTATGTTTGATGGTTTGGACATGAATCGGTAGGACTTGATGATGATTTCCTATGGTATAAATTAATCCTCCGTTAAAAGCAACCTGAACCCCTTTTAATTGAAGGGCATCAGTGGCCTCCTTCATTTCCATTGGTGCTCTAGCAGATACTAAAGTGATGGGGATTCCTGCTTCGCGTATCAAGGCTGCATTACTGTCACTGACCTGTCCTTTGCTATTTAAAAGTGTACCGTCCATGTCGCAAAAAATACGTTTGATTTTCATATAGATGACCTCTTTTACTTTTTGAAACCAGTATAAACTCTGGAACGCGTTCCATGTCAAGCATAATTTTAAAAAAATTTTTGAGAAAATAAATCGTATTTTGTATATGTTATTCGTGGGACAAATGATCTTGAGATAAGCAAAAAGCCTTGAGTTGTTTTCAAGGCTTTTTGTGCATAAAAAAATGCCCCCTACATGGATTTGGAAAGGATTTTCATATTGAAAATAATCAAAAATATTGAAATATAGATGATTTTAGGGAAGTACTTTTAGGTGTTTTCAATGTCATGATTTAAAAATGGGGCAAAAATGGGGCAAAAACGAATGACTCATAAAGGTTTCTAATTTGGTTTGAAAAACCTATAATACCTAATGATTATGCCATACTAGATATATAGTGTTGTTATAAATAAAAATCAGTATGAAATCAAATCGGAGGATAAAATGGAAAAACAAATTAATGAAAAAATTCGTGAAATTGAACAAAGTGTTAACGAGATGATACCAGTAGCTTGGGATAATCTTTACATTGGCATTAATCTTGCTTCTGATGGAGGAGGAGTGTATTATTTCTTTAATGAAGAAGGAATAAATGAGTATATCTACAATCTCTATATTCCTAAGCAATATAGTATTACTATTTAAGAATTTAAAGAAAATGAAAGACTGGAATTCTGTCAATATTTTGGACACATTTTGTGAGGAAAATTTGAAGGCTAGCGCCCTTCGGTTGTTGGTGCACTTCTACGAGATCATAAAATGAATTTTATAATCACGTAGATTGATGTATTGAATATATTTATCAAATACAGTAGATATGTTAATTTTATCAGAAGAGATGGTTCAGACTAAATGGATACTAATCATATATTATTTACTATTTAATTATCAAAATGAATATATGACGGTATAATTAAAATTTCAGAACAAAATTAATCCTCAAATAAAAATTGAGTGTACTCAATGGTTATGGTATAATATACATAAAAATTATATCTAAAGAAAAGAGGAAACGGCATAGCATTAAATTATAAACCCTTGTGGATACAACTCGCCAAAAAGGGATTAAAGAAAACAGAAGTTATTGTTATTGCACAGATTACAACTAATGTCATGGCACAGATGGGAAAAAATAAGCCAATCACATTTAAAAATTTGGCAAAAATATGTAATGCATTGGAATGTACTCCAAATGATGTATTTAGTTTTAAGGAGGGTGGAAATGAATGACTGAAATGAAAATAATGCTTGTAGAAGATGATATTAACTTAGCAGAGCTTATTAAGATATATTTAATATCAGAGAATTGGAAAATCAGCATTTTTCATACTGGAAAAGAGGCGTTAGAGGAATTTGAAAAAAATAAATATGACTTGATATTATTGGATATTTTACTTCCTGATATAAATGGATTTGAAATATGCAAAAAGATAAGAGAAACGTCCACTGTGCCAATCATTATGCTTACTGCCTTAGAAGATTCTATTCATAGAGTGCAAGGATTGAATATAGGTGCAGATGACTATATCGTAAAACCGTTTGAACCATCTGAATTGATTGCGAGAATTAATTCTCATTTTAGAAGAAATTATGTATTTACAAAAAATATTGTAAATACAATTAATTGTGATAGAGAAGTTAATAATTTAAAGATTAGCATTAAAACACATAAAGTTTACTATGGTAATATAGAGATTGAACTAACGCCAAAAGAATTTGATATTTTGTGGTTGCTTATGGAAGAACCTGGTAAAGTGTATAATATGGATGATATACACTATAAAATATGGGGTGATAAGGTGCTAGAAAATGAAGTTAATCCAGTTATGGTTCATGTAAGAAGAATTAGAAGTAAGTTTGAAAAGATTGGGTTAAAATCAGTCATATTAACTGTTTGGGGAGTGGGGTATAAAATCAATGGGTAAGAAAAACCGTTTTTTTGTGGAAGGTATTATTTATCAAATACTATGGATATTTTTAAGTACAATCCTATTTTTCATTATTTACAAAATAATGGATAATTCTTTTGTTGACAGTGTAAATCCAGAATTGCCATTAGATAAATTTGCTTCCTTTTATTTTGAAATAGGTAAATATATAATACTTTTACTAGGGGCGGTTGCTATATTGATAGGGACATTTATAATACAGAAAAAAAGGTTTTATGTATATAATCAATATTTTGAGTCTGGACTGAATTATCTTAAAAGTGAAGATAAAGATTTAATACCATTTCATGAGTCATTATCAAAGGAACGAGATTTGTTTATAGAACTTCATAATTACAATAAAGAACTTGAAAAGGAGTATGAACTGGTATATAAAGAAAAAACAGATCTGCTAACGTATTTAGCTCATGATATAAAAACTCCTCTTGCGAATATGATAGGTTATATAACACTATTAAAAGACGAAAAAAATCTTTCTGAAGAACAAAAAAATAAGTTTGTTGATGTTATATATGAGAACATAGAATATTTAAATCGTTTAAGTGAAGATTTTTTTTCATATTTAAAATTCAATTTAAATGAAATTCCACTAAATTTAACGGATGTAGATATAAAAATTTTTTTTAGCCAGTGGGAAGAAGAAAAAAGTATATCTATAAAAGATCATCTTTTGATTTTGGAGTTTTTAAATTTGGAAAACAGTAAGATTAAAACGGAACCACAACTTTTACTTAGAATAATGGAGAATCTGATTACAAATGCAGTTAATTATTCTGTGAAAGGAACAAGCATAAATATAAAGGTTGAGGAAATTAATGGAATGTTAAAAATAAGTGTTATAAACGATGTTTCTCCAAATTTAAATGTGAATTGGAATATGGTTACTTCAAAGTTTTATAGGGGAAATTTATCAAGACGAATAAGCAATAATGGATCGGGACTTGGACTTACAATTGTAAGTGACATTGTAAAACACTTGGGTGGAAATTTTGAAATTGGAGAGGAGAATAAAAGAGTTTGTGCTAAAGTAATACTTCCATATAGATTAAATTAAATCGCAAAGAAAACGCAAGAATTATTCAAAGATATCGTTAAGTATAAAGCAAAGAGCTATTCTATAATATAAATAAGGATAGCTCTTTTATATTTGAATGGAATTCTTAATTTGAATCATCATCTGTGATTATAAATATATAAAAGAGAGGTGGAGTTTTATGAATTACAATAATCCTCATAGGTATAGGAACGGAGATTGAGTAGAGTTTTTGAAAACTTTATTCGGAAGAAAAATTTTACAAAAAGTTTAAGTATTTGAGAGAGGAGAATTTTATCATGAAAAAAGCATTGTCATTAGTATTATTAACAGGTTTTATGTTAGTATCATTCGTACCAGCATTTGCAGCAGAAAAAACAAACTTACCATATGTTGAAGGTCTTGGTTATGAGGTGGAAGTATTTGAAGAAGATTATACTCTGCCAAGGTTGTTCAGTTATGATAGCGGATGGAAAAGTTTTTTAGGTGGAAAATGGAGACATGGTGTAGGTAGTGTATATGTTTGGTCTAAATACGATCACAATAATAAAACACATAAAACTACAGTACAAGGTGCTGGTGGTCAATTCTCTTATTCGGGTTGGACAAGAGCTGGAAGTAGAGCAGAAGCTTCTTGGGAAAAAGCTTCAAGTGGTAATAGAGCTTGGGCTGATGTTAAATAACAATAAATAAAAATAGTTGAACGAGTTTGAGCGGTGCCACGTTGTTATTTTAGTATTGTGGTATTACTCATACTCGTTATTTTTATAAAGTTGGAGATGATGCAGAATGAAAAAAACAGTGGGTATACTGGCAATTTTACTAATTATAGTGATTGGTATAGGAAAGTTTTTCTATTCAGACGGTATGTTTTTAAATATATTCATAAAAGAGTTTAATACTACTGTAAACATTGTAACAAAGCCAGAAATAGCTGATAAAACAATAATTGAATTGCAGAAAATCGCCAATAAAAATGATTTAAGCTTCATAAAGGAAGAATATATTCCTAAGAATAGTAGATTTGATAAACAGAAAATAAAGATTTACATTCATCTAAATGATTCTGAATGGTTCAAGAAATCTTTTAGAAATATATCTATTGCTGATAGCAAAGACAAATTGAATGATTTTGAGAATGTAAAATCAATGAGTTTACTCACGTCAAAAGATATAAGCTTAATTCCTTTTGAAAACGTCAGCAAGGAAAAAGTTAATGGGGATTATCATGTAAGAGGTACGGAAGTAAATATTAATAAGTTTATTGAAGAAATAAATCAAAATGAAAAATTAAAAACAGAGGTCGTGGTTAATCCGGATTTTACTGTTTCTAGTGAATTCACACAGAAACAAGCATATCTATATATGCTTACGATTTTTATTATATTTGTAGCTACTGTCTTTTGTCTAATTATTTATAATGGGATGCTTTCAAAGGAATTATCGATATCAATTTTACTAGGATACGACAAATTAACTTTAGCTATTTCTAAGGTTTTAAATATTCTTGCAATACCAGCAATAGTGGGACTTGTACTGACGATTGGAATTATAGAATATTTAGTTGCTCCTAGTGATATTTTAGGATTTATGATATCAATGAAAACAATACTTATTTTAGTTGCTTTTATAATAGGGGGGCTAATATCAATAGAGTTTATATTGATTTATCTCAAATTAAAAGGAATTAATGTTATTGCCTTATTGAAAGGTTATAGAAGAAGTTATCATAGAAGTTCTTTTTTTATAAAAACAGGGTCGATTGTTATGGTTCTTTATTTAGCAATTGTAAGTATTTTAGGACTCGCTGATTACTTGAGTATGAAACAATACATTCCAACTTGGGAAAACTCAAAATATTATGCAAATATGGCTTGTGCATGGTCTTGGAGTTATGAAAAAGATGATGATAAGTTCCATGAGATTGTTATTCCAAAGCTGAATAACTTATGGAATAGTTTGGACGATAGTGGAGCAATATTATTTAATGCCCCAAACGTTAGAAAAGAGGGAATGAATGATGATGAGGAGTATCTAAATCAACAACCGTTTCAAGGCAATTATGCCTATGTAAATAAAAATTATTTACATATTGCTAATCTCTTAGATAAAGATACGAATAAAATAGAACAATATAAAATACATGAAAATGAGTGGATTGTTTTTGTTCCAGAAGATGTTAAAATTACTGAATTTGACAAAGAAAAAATTCATGAAGATCATATTTTTCAAAATATAAAAAAACAAGGTACAATTATAGAAACATATGTAAGGCTGAAAGATAATCAAAGTGTATTTTCTTTTGATAGTGGCAAAAGAATTGATGAAGCAAACTTGAAAAATTATGTTTTGGTAGCAGTAAATGGGAAAGAATTACTCCCAGATTACGGAATCAAACTATCATCTTTAGTAAATGGGCAGCTACATCCATATGTTAAAGAGCCTAGTAGAGGATACGAGAGTTTGAAGGACGTAATTGAAGAAACAGAATCTGAGCCGTTTATACTCTTTATCAGCTCAGTCTACGATGATATAGTCTCAAGAATAGACGAATATAAGATGGAGGCAAGTATATATGTTATTGGTCTTGTCTTATCTATTGTTATTTTAGCAACGTTATTAAAAATAGATAAAGAAATATATTTTTATAATCATGGACAACGAATAGATGTTTCTAGGTTGTTGGGATATGGATTTTTTGATATACATCATAAGAAAATTATTGAAAATATCGTTGGTTATATCATAAGTATTATTATTTTATTTATGGTTATTATGGTAACAGGAGTAATAAGTGATGTTGGACTGTTTATACCAAGAGATGGTTGGAGTATGTCTAAACTTTTGATTAGTTTAATAATAGCTATTTGTGGAAGCTTTATATGTTTTGGCATAGAAATTTTACAACTAAAGAAAAGTGAAAGAAGCATTGTACTTAGGTTAAAGGAGGGGTGTTAAATGCAAAAAGAAAAGGAATTGCAAATAACCTTAAGAAATGTCTCTAAGAAATATGGGGAACACAGTATTTTGGAAAATATTAGTTTGGATATTTATAAAGGAGATTTTGTTTGTATCTTTGGGAAAAGTGGAGGAGGAAAAACAACACTTTTGAATATAATTGGGACATTAGAAAATTATGATAGTGGTAGTGTAACCTGTTTTTCAAATCGAGATCCTATAAAAGATCCTAAAGTAGGAGAGCTATTACGCAGAGAAAAAATTGCTTATTTATTTCAAAATTTTGCTTTGGTGGAAAAAATGACGGTTGAGGAAAATATGATGCTTGCTGCCAAATACAATAAAGAAAAAAATAAGAAAAATCTTATAGAAGCTGCCTTGAATAAAATGGGCATTTCAGACAAATTAAAATCGAAGGTTTATGAACTTTCAGGTGGAGAACAGCAAAGGGTAGCCCTTGCAAGAAATATGATAAAACCGTTTGAAATTATGTTGGCGGATGAACCGACAGGTTCTCTTGATTATGAGAATAAAAAAATTGTAATCGATACACTTATTAGATTAAATAATGAAGGTAAGACGATCGTAGTTGTAAGTCATGATAAGGACTTTGAAAAAGTAGCACATAAGAATTATATTATTGAAAAGTCAGCTATAAGGGAGGTGTTAAGATGAAAAGGAAGATTGCTTTATTAGTACCGGTTATAGCACTGTGCATTTGTGGTTTATTCTTTTACATGAACAGAAATAGTGATGATATTGATGTTGCATTTACAGTAAAAAATGAAACAAAAGAAAAAATAGATACAGTGGGTATTGCGATGGGGAAAAAATGTATTTTGAATAGAACAAATGGAGAAAAATTTTATTTTCCAAAAGATCTAGTCAAAGAAAAACAAGACAAAGCTATTGTTTTTGTAGTATCTAAAGATGGAATCATAGCAAAGTCAGGTGAAATAGATTTAAAAGAAAATAAAGAAGTAAGCATAAGGGAAATTAAAGAAGGAGAAATATCATTGGATATAGCTGCTCAAAAAACAGATATAAAAATTAGTATTCCTAGATTAGATGCTTGGAAGGTTAGTACAGATAAAAAATTTATCAAGGGTTCTTATGAAGCAAATACTGATTCGCAATATACATTATATTTATTAGGAAAAGGAGGAAAATTAGGTATTTCCAGTACAGAAATGAAAGGAATACGTGTTATTGCAAGTTGGGAAAAACCGAAAGATAAAATAGATAGTTGGCTTATATTTAATGATTAAAAACACCCCAAAAGTTAGATTTTTTCTGTCTAACTTTTGGGGTGCAGTTCACTGAGTCCTTTTAGTTTTATCTTAATTCGTTCGATGTTGTAATAATCAATATAGTCTACAATAGCTTGTTCCAATTGCTCAAGTGAGTGAATGGTCTTCTCATAACGATAAAACCTCTCAGACTTAAGAATGCCAAAGAAGGACTCCATCATGCCATTATCTGGGCTGTTTCCTTTACGTGACATAGATGGCTGGATTCCTTTATCCTCTTTATTTAATCTAATAGGTCCTTATTTTCAATTAAGAGTTCTAGTGGGGATTTATCTCTTGCTACAATAAAACCGGGTTCATATTGGGTATGAAATGTTCTTTTCTGAGAAGTTGGATCAATATACAATTCATCTCCATCTTCTGTGTATAGTTGGTTGCCTCTTGTTAGGTAAAGTAAATCCTCTAAGTACTGTCCATCAGTTTGTAGAAAATGTTCGATGTATTTGACAGCCTTTAAGATCTCACTTACTTTATCAGAGTATTCATTCGATTCAAGAACACTCTTTTCTAATTCAATCTCCTTACTCGTTCCAAAAAGTTGAGTTGGAGTTGCATTAAAATATTCTGCTATCTTATCTAAATTTGCAAAGGTAGGATAGCTTTTTTGTTTTTCGTAGTCAGAGATGGACTGTTTACCGATTCCTAAATCTTCAGCTAGTTGAGTTTGGCTTACCCCTTTTTCTATGCGTAGTCGTGCCAAATTGGGTCCAAAATTTTGAATAATAAAGGTCATGATAAACTCCTATGTTGTATTTTAAACTTATTCTATCACCTATAAACTTACAAATCAAGTTTTTAGTTGACTATTCCAAATGTTTTTTATAAAATATATTTATAACTTACAAATAAGTTACAAATGATACAAATAAGTCATATATTTAGGAATAGTAAGTGAGGAGGAATTTGAGGACGAGACTATGACTATGACTGATGACTATTCGAAGCCTTGGAGCTAGAAATTGTGTGGACAAAGGCAAGGGACGAGCCTGACGGGAAGTCAGGCGAAGTCCTGCAGACTGCCGTCCAGACAATTTCTAGCCAAGCAAAAGCTGGCTATTCTAACAGCCAGCAAAAAGGTACACTTAGGACAACGTCCAAAGAACGACGGGACGAGCAAACGTTGATTTGACGGTGTTTCTGAGGCCTAAAAAATCTAAAAGAAGGGGGGACAATTTTGTTGGTTTCTATACAAGATTTAAGAAGCATTCAAGAACGATGTGAAATAGGAGAATTAGTACAGCGACTAGATGTCAGTATTGATAGATTAACGGTTATCTGGGATACAGAAACTGGTTCCTTAAGACGAATTTTCAAAAATCTGAAACAGGCAATAAGTACAAGAGTTGACGCATTTGAAATACATGATAACGTACGAGATGATGTCTTTACTTTAGCTAAAGATTTTAATGAGTATGATTCGATCAATATTATATTTTTTCAACTATCCACTTATGGAGGTGAACAATTGATTCGAATTGATTTCAATCCTAATACTTTAAAAGAATTTGATGGAATGAAAGTATGGAGGCAATTAATGTACTTTGCCAGATTGAATTCATTGACGGTACGTTTGTCTCGTTTTGATTTGGCATTTGACATTTTCAACAGGCCTGAAATCGTTAATTTGCAACATATTAAAGGTGGTGTTACCCATAAGGTCTTCTATGGTCGAGGGGGCGAATTAGAGACGAAATATTGGGGTTCTAGCGGTAGTAATGTACAAGTTAGGTTATACGATAAGAATAAAGAAATCATTGCTCACAAGCGCGAAGAGAAGCTGGATTTGGCTGTAAATCCGTTTTGGTGGAGACTGGAGTTCCAACTTAGAACCAAAGCGATTGGTGAGGAGATGGTCCAAGATATTATGAATCGACTTGATAATTTCGGATTTTATAAGCTAGAACATATTCGAGTGGAGCAAAGAGCATTTACAATTATCTTTCTCAACAATCCTGAGCTGTTGTCATTGGCTTTTCCAAATTTAAAATCAGATAGCATCAAAAAGAAAAAAACAAGAGTCCGCAAACTATTGAGAGAAGAAACGAACCAATTTGCGGAAGAATTAAAAGAAGTATTAATACAGAATCTCCCTAAATTAAATACAGAATTACAACTACTTGTAGGCGAGTTTCTGAATTTAGAAAATAAATAAGGAGGATAACTATGGATCATAATTTAATTAGTAACAAAGAATTAATTGAAATGGGCTATCGCCCTCACACTGCAAATGATATCATCCATCAGGCAAGAGAATTACTTGTATCACGAGGCTATACATTTTATAATCGCAAACGTTTGATGGTTGTTCCAAAAAATGTTGTAAATGAGATTCTAGGAACAGAGGTGGCGTAATATGGCAAGTGTTCGTTACCGAAAGCGAGGAGATAGTAATTTATGGACCTATGAAATTCGTAACGAAGGAAAAACTGTTGCTCATAATAGCGGTTTTAAAACAAAAAAACTTGCAGAGTCAGAAGCTGAACCGATTCTGCAAGAACTTCGTTTAGGAAAAAGAATTTCTAGAGATATTTCTCTTGCCGATCTATATCAAGAATGGCTTGAACTAAAAATTTTACCAAGTAGTAGGTCGGAAGAAACAAAGAAAAAATATCTTCTCCGTAAAAACACAATTGAAAGATTATTTGGAAATAAAAAAGTCACTCAAATTCGTGCGAGTGAATACCAAAGAATTATGAATAAGTATGGGCAAACAGTTGGTAGAAATTTTCTTGGTAGATTGAATACTGGAATTCATCAGAGCATCCAAATGGCAATTGCTGACAAAGTTCTAATAGATGATTTTACACAACATGTCGAGTTGTTTTCATCCAAAGAACAACAGATGACAGAAGAGAAATATTTACATACAGAAAAGGACTATCTGGATTTACTTTTAGCAGTAAAGAGAAAATTTGATTACCAACGTTCAATTGTTCCTTATATCGTCTATTTTCTATTAAAAACAGGCATGAGGTTTGGAGAGTTAATAGCGTTAACTTGGAATGAAGTTGATTTTGACAGAGGATTGTTAAAAACATACAGGAGGTATAATACTCTCTCTCATAAGTTTGTTCCACCAAAAAATAAAACGTCTATTCGGATGGTTCCAATAGACGAAGAGTGTATCAAAATTTTGCGCCTTTTACAAACGGAGCAAGAAAGAGCAAACATGGAGTTAGGAATCAAAAATCGATATCGAATGATCTTTCAACATTTTGGATATATTCATTCAGTTCCAGATATTGCTAGCGTCAATAAAGCTTTGAGTGTTCTCTTAAATGAGTTGGACATTTATCCAATTATCACGACAAAAGGAGCACGTCACACCTATGGAAGCTACCTCTGGCACAAAGGGTTTGACCTTGGAGTTATCGCAAAAATTCTAGGGCATAGAGATATTTCAATGTTGGTAGAAGTATATGGACACACTTTAGAAGAGAAAATTTTTGAGGAATTTAATCAAATCAGAGATATCTGGAAAGATTGCTCATAAAAAAATGTGGGGCAAATGATGGGGCAAATGCTCTTAAGACAAGCAAAAAAGCCTTGGTTATCAAGGCTTTTACTGTTGAAGTTTGATGCCCCCTACAGGGCTCGAACCTGTGACCCATAGATTAAGAGTCTACTGCTCTACCAACTGAGCTAAGGAGGCAAATATAAAAAGCTGTATTGGTGCCGAAACTTCACGATTTGTATTGAACCCGCGCAATTAAGCAGGTGGGCAACTCGCTCTGACTTAGCTGCTTCCGCGTGAAACGGCCTGCATACTGCCAGAAGTCTTTTGTTTCCCTAATAATACAAAAAATAGTCGGTCAACACTTAAGTGTGAAGTCGTACACCACAGCGTTTCTATATGTATATGATACCACATTTTGAAAATATTTCAAGGGAAAATCTCAATTTTTTGAAACCGATGTCACTTTTTCTTAAATTGATCAATCTTCTCCTTGGTGGTTCCGAGAGCACGCTCGTACTTGCCATTTTCATTGGGAATAAAGTAGGAGGCGTGTTTGAGCTTGTCTGGCAGGTAGTCCTGATTGACCCAGTTGCCAGGGTAGTTGTGGGGGTATTTATAGTTTTGCGCATTTCCCAGTTCCTTGCTTCCGGCATAATGACCATCTCGGAGGTGGCGAGGAATAGGAAGGTTGCCAGAACTTCTAAGATCAGCCAGCGCCTTGTCCATCGCAACGTAGGCTGAGTTGGATTTAGGCGAAAGGGCTAGATCGATGACGATGTTGGCGATGAGAATGCGGGCCTCAGGAAAGCCGATGCGCTCAGCTGCTTGAAGGGCTGTTACGGTATGGATCTGCGCATCTGGATTGGCCAGACCGATATCCTCATAAGCGATAACAGTCAAGCGACGAGCGAGGCTGGGTAGATCTCCGGCTTCGATCAAACGAGCGGCGTAGTGGAGACTAGCATCGACATCCGAACCACGGATAGATTTTTGCAGAGCAGAGAGTACATCGTAGTGGCCATCTCCATCTTTGTCCATGGTGATATAGCTGCGCTGGAGGCTGTTTTCCATGATCTCTAGCGTAATATGGCGAATCCCTTCTGCATTTTCAGAGGTCGACAGCACCGCCAGATCGAGAGAATTAAAAGCAGAGCGAAGATCTCCATTGGTCGAGGTAGCGATGAAATCCAAAGCGTCCTCATCGAGCACGACTGGAAAGTCAAAGCCACGCTCGGGATCATCTAGAGTCGTTTTCAGAGCTTGCTTGACCTCCTCCGTCGTCAACGGTTCCAGCTCAAAGATCTGTACGCGGCTACGAATAGCGGGTGTGACAGAGAAAAAGGGATTTTCAGTCGTTGCACCGATCATGATGACTAGACCGCTTTCGAGCAAAGGCAAGAGAAAATCTTGTTTGGTTTTATCGAGGCGATGGATTTCGTCCAAAAGGAGGACTAAGCCACCAGAAAATTTGGCCTCCTCTGCGATTTCTTGGAGGCGTTTTTTACTGTCAACTGTTGCATTAAAAGTTCGAAAAGCATACTTGGTCGTTCCTGCGATCGCAGAAGCAATACTGGTCTTTCCGATCCCCGGAGGTCCATAGAGAATCATAGAGGACAGACGATTGGCCTCGACCATGCGACGAATGATTTTGCCTTCTCCGACCAGGTGCTGTTGACCGATGACTTGATCGATCGTTCGTGGTCGCATACGGAGTGCGAGATTGTCGGGCATTTCCTTCTCCTTTCTAGCTTTGTCTCCTTTCAAAGAGGCGTTTTTTATGGTAAGATTGTAGTAACTATTGTATCATATTCCGCTCTAAGAGTGGGAAATTAGAAAGAGGACGCTATGTCTAAATACGGATTTTTGGATATTTTAGAAGAGGAGATGGACAAGGTTTTTCCTTTTGATTTTGAGATCAATTGGGATAAGAAAAACCATGCGGTAGAAGTGGCTTTTCTCTTGGAAGCGCAAAACACAGGCGGGGTTGCCCTGGTTGATGAAGCTGGAGAAGAGTCTGACGAGGATATCTTCTTTGAAGAAGCCGTCATTTTCTACAATCCAGCCAAGTCTCATGTGGAAGAAGATGCCTATTTAACAGCGATTCCTTATGAGCCGAAAAAAGGCTTGTCTCGTGAGTTTCTAGCTTATTTTGCGACTTTCCTTCGAGATACAGCTGAGCTGGCCTTGGATGAGCTCATGGATTTCTTAGCAGACGAAGAAGCAGAGAGCTTTGAGATCGTCTGGAACCAAGAAGTTTTTGAAGAAGGCAAAGTCGGCCTAGAAGAAAGCACCTTTTATCCTTATCCGAGATATTAGGAGGGAAAGCTCATGCTTGAGGATTGCTTAGAAGAACGGTTCGAATTTACGGGTTGTAAAATTGCCTTGATTTGTGATGGGCAAATTTTGACCATCTTGCGCGATGACAAGGAGGATATTCCCTGGCCTAATATGTGGGAATTACCAGGTGGTGGTCGGGAAGGAAATGAGACCCCTTTTGAGTGTGTGGCGCGTGAGATTTATGAGGAATTGAGCATCCAACTGTCGAAAGCCGATGTGATCTGGTCCCGGCTCTACCCCAGTATGCTAGATGGAAATAAAAAATCCGTCTTTTTAGTTGGGAGGTTGACACAGGAACAGTTCGAAAGTATCATCTTCGGAGACGAGGGCCAGGGCTATAAGTTAGTGAGCTTTGAAGAATTTTTAACTTCAGATCGAGTTGTTCCCCAATTGCAAGAACGAGTGAGAGATTATATGGAGGAAAGTTTATGATAACACTTGAGAAAGCAGGAGCAGAGGATTTAGAAACCATTATTGCCATTCAAAGAGCCAGTTTTAAGGCAGTCTATGACAAATACCAAGATGAATATGATCCCTATCTAGAAGATCGTGAGCGAATCAAATGGAAATTAGTTGAGCGGCCCCATAGCTATTACTACTTTGTAAAAGAAAACGAAGAGAAGATTGGTTTTTTACGAATTCATACCAATGAAGAGTTAACGGAAGCTTGGTTGGGGACTGCAGCGATTCTGCCTCCGTATCAGGGAAAAGGGTATGGATCTGAAGGATTACGCTTGCTAGAAGAGGAGTTTTCAACCGTTAGACAATGGGATTTGTGTACGGTGTTACAGGATGCAGGGATGGTCGCGTTTTACGAGAAGAATGGCTACCATCAAACCCATATCGAGCCTGAAAAAGAAGGCATGGATATGGTCTACATGAAAAAATTAATAGAGAAATAGAAAGGATGGTTCAGTTAAATTTCTAAACTGAACCCGCCCTAAACACTGTGCCAAAAAGGTAAACTTCTCATAGATACAAGTGTCTTCAGAGAGTTTCCTATTTTGGCTTTGTGTTTTACGGGCTTGGTATCTTAATGATGGAAACATGGCAAGAGTTAAAAGTAACGGTGAAGCGTGAGGGTGAGGAGCTAGTCTCTAATCTCTTGATCGAGTTAGGCGCCCAAGGAGTTGCGATTGAAGACAGCATGGACTATGTGGGAAATGTCGACCGTTTCGGTGAGATTTTCCCAGAGGTTGTGCAACAAGAAGAAATCGTGGTGACGGCCTACTACCCGGAAACGGTTGATGTAGCAGCGGTTGAAGCGGATTTGCAGGCGAGTCTTGCAGAATTGACCGACTTTATGGATTTAGGAGAGATCAAGATGGGAACGACTGCCTTGGCTGAGGAAGACTGGGCCGACAACTGGAAGAAGTACTATGAACCAGCTCGTATCACTCATGACTTGACCATCGTGCCGTCATGGACAGACTATGAAGCGACTGCTGGAGAAAAGATTATCAAGCTGGATCCAGGGATGGCATTTGGAACAGGAACCCACCCAACAACCAAGATGAGCCTCTTTGCCTTAGAGCAAGTTCTTCGTGGTGGGGAGACAGTGCTAGATGTGGGGACAGGATCAGGCGTCCTTTCCATTGCTAGCTCCCTTCTGGGTGCTAAGGAAATCTTTGCCTATGACTTGGATGATGTAGCGGTTCGCGTCGCTCAGGAAAATATTGAACTCAACCCGGACATGGAAAACATCCATGTTGCCCCAGGCGATTTGCTCAAGGGCGTGGAGATTGAGGCAGATGTCATCGTAGCCAACATCTTGGCGGATATCCTTATCCATCTGACAGACGATGCTTATCGTTTGGTCAAGGACGAAGGTTACCTGATCATGAGTGGCATTATCAAGGACAAGTGGGACATGGTGCGTGAGTCAGCTGAGTTAGCTGGATTTTTCCTTGAAACCCACATGATCCAAGGGGAATGGAATGCCTGCGTCTTCAAGAAGACCAAGGATGTCTCCGGTGTGATTGGAGGCTAGCATGCAGCAGTATTTTGTAAAAGGATTGGCTAGCTCACCTGTCACCATTGAGGACAAGGAGACCAGCAAGCACATGTTTCAAGTCATGCGCTTAAAAGAAGATGATGAGGTGACCTTGGTCTTTGATGATGGGATCAAGCGCTTGGCGCGCGTGGTCAATGTAGAAGCCCGTCAGTTGGAGTTAATCGAGGAATTAGCGGACAATGTGGAACTGCCAGTCCAAGTGACCATCGCATCAGGCTTTCCCAAAGGAGACAAGCTGGAGTTTATCACTCAAAAGGTGACGGAACTGGGTGCTAGCCAGATCTGGGCCTTTCCCGCTGACTGGTCCGTTGCCAAATGGGATGGCAAGAAATTGGGCAAAAAGGTTGAGAAGTTAGAAAAAATCGCACTTGGAGCAGCCGAGCAAAGCAAGCGAAATTTGGTCCCGAGCATTACTCTTTTTGAGAAAAAGGTTGACTTTCTTGCACAACTGGACCAGTTTGACCGCATCGTGGTGGCCTATGAAGAGTCGGCTAAAGATGGAGAGGCAACTGCTCTGATTCAGTCGCTGACAGAATTGGAAGCTGGAAGTAAACTACTCTTTATCTTTGGACCGGAAGGTGGTCTTTCACCTGCGGAAATTGAGTCTTTTGAAGCTAAAGGAGCAATCCTTGCAGGACTTGGCCCTCGTATTCTTCGAGCAGAAACAGCACCACTCTATGCTCTCAGCGCCGTGAGTGTTGTTACAGAATTAATGAACTAACGAAGTGAAGGAATCACTTCGTTAGTTTTTTTTACAAAAATCTTCTATTTTCAAAAATTTTTACGAATTATAAAAGTAAGGAGAGGATGCATATGAATAAAAAAGAGAATAGACGACGTTTGATATTTTCTGTGATAGTTGTTGGACTCTTGATCTGGGTTGGGTCAAAAGTAAAGGATCATCTAGAATTCCAACAAGAAATGGTCCGAATTGTACATAGTCAAGAAGTGAAAAAGTTAATTGTAGATGATTTGAAACAGGAAGATCCGGACGCGTTTACAGAAAATGGAAAAATTCAATCGTATGAAATTGATGACGAAACGATCGAACACAATCCAATGGGAGGAATTATGTTTAAGGTAATTATAAATGGAGATAAAGAAATAACTGGAAGTATGGGATTAAGGAAGCGTAGTGAAGATGGCCCGATTAGATCTGTAGGGATGAGTACTTCTGTATTTCATCTAGTTTAACAGAACTTGAAAGTTCTCTAGATCAGGTTATTGGAACTATTGATTCGGATTTGGCTGGAAAATTTTCAAACTCTGTTAAAGAAGGGGTTGGAAGAAAGAAATTGGAGTTAAACGCTTTGCAAGAGTTTTGTAAGACAAAGTAGTATCCGTATATTAAAGTAGCTTCATTGGTTCCCATCTGCTTCTAAAAGTGTTAAAATAGTATCCAAGAAACTGGAGAAAATGAATGCCGAAAGAAGAGAATTTAACAGGGGACCAAGTCGTTGCCCTTACAAAAAAATATTTATCACCTGAAGATGTTGCTTTTGTGCAAAAGGCTTTGGTCTATGCGGTTGATTGCCATAGTGGGCAATTCCGTCAATCTGGCGAGCCTTATATCATTCATCCGATTCAAGTGGCAGGAATCCTTGCCAAGCTGAAGCTGGATGCTGTGACGGTAGCCTGTGGCTTTTTACATGATGTCGTGGAAGATACGGATGCGACTTTAGATGATTTAGAGCGCGAATTTGGTCATGATGTGCGCGTGATTGTCGATGGGGTGACCAAGCTCGGGAAGGTCAAGTACAAGTCCCATGAAGAGCAGTTGGCGGAAAACCATCGCAAGATGCTTATGGCCATGTCTCAAGATATCCGTGTCATTTTGGTCAAATTGGCAGACCGCTTGCATAATATGCGTACCCTTAAGCATTTACGCAAGGATAAGCAAGAGCGCATTTCGCGTGAGACCATGGAAATCTATGCGCCACTCGCCCACCGGCTCGGGATTTCCAGCGTCAAATGGGAACTTGAGGATTTGTCTTTCCGTTATTTGAATGAGACAGAATTCTACAAGATTTCTCATATGATGAAGGAAAAACGTCGCGAGCGCGAAGAGTTGGTGGAAGAGGTTGTCCACAAGATCGAGACCTATGCTGGGGAACGTCATTTGCATGGGAAAATTTATGGTCGACCAAAGCATATCTATTCGATCTATCGCAAAATGCAGGATAAAAAGAAACGCTTTGATGAAATCTATGACTTGATTGCCATCCGCTGCATCTTGGATACTCCAAGTGATGTTTATGCCATGCTGGGCTACATCCATGAGCTCTGGAAGCCAATGCCGGGGCGCTTTAAGGACTATATTGCCAACCGGAAGGCCAATGGCTACCAGTCCATCCATACGACTGTATACGGTCCTAAAGGGCCAATTGAGTTCCAGATCCGAACCAAGGAAATGCACGAGGTTGCCGAGTATGGGGTTGCGGCTCACTGGGCTTATAAAAAAGGGATCAAGGGTCAAGTAAACAGCAAGGAATCAGCTATTGGGATGAACTGGATCAAGGAGATGATGGAGCTCCAAGACCAGTCAGGCGATGCCAAAGAATTTGTTGAAAATGTAAAAGAAGACATCTTGGCAGAAGAAATTTACGTCTTCACACCAGATGGAACCGTGCGCTCGCTTCCGAAAGATTCTGGACCGATCGATTTTGCCTATGAGATCCACACCAAGGTTGGGGAAAAAGCGATTGGTGCCAAGGTCAACGGCCGGATGGTGCCTCTTAATACCAAGCTACGGACAGGAGATCAGGTGGAGATTATCACTAATGCCAACTCCTTTGGTCCGAGCCGTGACTGGCTGACCCTTGTTAAAACTAGCAAGGCGCGCAACAAGATTCGTCAGTTCTTTAAAAATCAAGACAAGGAATTGTCGATTACCCGTGGTCGGGATCTCTTGATGGCCCAATTTCACGAGCATGACTTGGTAGCCAATAAGTTCATGGACAAAAAGCACATGGATAAAGTGCTACAAAAATCAAGCTATAAGACAGAAGAAGCCTTGTTTGCGGCGATTGGTTTTGGAGAGATCGGGGCTATTACCATCTTTAACCGCTTGACGGAGGAAGAACGTCGAGAAGAAGAGCGGGCTAAGGCACGCGCAGAAGCAGAAGAGCTGGTCAAAGGTGGCGAGGTCAAGGTTGAAAATAAAAAAGACACCTTGAAGGTCCGTCATGAAGGTGGCGTGGTTATCCAAGGAGCTTCTGGACTCTTGATTCGGATTGCTAAGTGCTGTAACCCAGTTCCAGGAGATGAAATTGTGGGCTACATTACCAAAGGGCGTGGTGTTGCGATTCACCGCCGAGACTGTATGAATCTTCGCGCTCAAGATAACTACGAGCAACGCTTGATCGATGTCGAGTGGGAAGACAATAATACGACCAAGGACTACATCGCCCATATTGACATTTATGGACTCAACCGTGCAGGTCTTCTTAACGACGTGCTCCAAGTCCTCTCCAATACAGCTAAGATGATCTCAACTGTCAATGCTCAACCAACCAAAGATATGAAATTTGCCAATATCCACATTTCCTTTGGGATTCCGAACCTATCGATGTTGACAACAGTTGTGGATAAGATTAAGAGTGTGCCGGAGGTGTACTCTGTTAAGCGTACCAATGGCTAGTCTTCTGCGAAAATCGACTTCATACTGCGTTAGTTTCGACTGGCCTAACTACAGTTATGCCTGCGTCTCACTGCCTTGTCTGATGTCGATTTTCTTTGAAGAAGCTAGGACGTGCTCAGAACTCTTTTATTGCTTGGTTAGCTCGTCGTCTGAGGTTGATGTTCTTTCAAGCGCAGCAGTGAATGCTCGATAGATTTATAAAATAGGATAGTAAAATGAAATTAGTGATTCAACGGGTCAAGAGTGCCTCAGTTTCCATTGATGGTCAAGTATACAATGCGATCCAGCAAGGTTTGCTGCTTCTAGTAGGTGTCGGTCCAGATGATGATCAGAAAGATTTAGATTATGCGGTTCGAAAGGTATCGCAGATGCGTATTTTCTCAGATGAGGAAGATAAGATGAATCTTTCAGTCAAAGATATCCAAGGGGAAATTTTGTCGATCTCTCAATTTACCCTTTTTGCGGACACCAAAAAAGGCAACCGTCCTGCTTTTACAGGGGCTGCCAAGCCAGATATGGCCAGTCAGTTATATGATGCCTTTAATGATCAATTAGAAAAAGAAGTCCCTGTCAAACGAGGGATTTTTGGAGCCGATATGGCGATTGAATTGATCAATGATGGTCCAGTGACGATTTTGCTAGATACAAAAAATCCATAAGTAAGAAAGCATGCAGTCGGATTAGACTGCATGTTTTTCGATATAAAGTTGTTGGGCGATCACTTGGTTGATAGAAATTTCTTGTCCATGGATAACGAAGTGATAGAGGCCTGTGTAGTCATCGTACCGTTGAAACGCGATGGTATCACCAATTTGGAGATGGATCTGGTCTAAGAATTTTAACAATTCATAGGTGTCATAGACCCTTTTCAGAATATACAGACCAGGTTGGGTCGTTTCACTGAGACGGCCTTGGTGGGCTTCGACAAGCCTTTCGCCTTTCTTTGGAATTGTCCCACCGTGAGGGCAGGTCTTAGGATTCCCAAGCATGTGATCCAGTCGGTCGATGAAATGTTCAGAAACGGTATGCTCGAGAACTTCTGCCTCTTCATGGACTTCCTCAGTTGTGTAGCCAAGATTTTCCAGCAGAAATACTTCGATCAAGCGGTGCTTGCGGTAGAGATCAGAGACCAATTGCGAGCCCAGATCTGTTAGTAGATAGCCATGGGTCTTATCTTTCACCAAGAGGCCCTCAGAGATCATGCGCTTAATCATCTCGGTCACAGCGGGTGGAGAGACCTGCATGCGACTGGCGATTTCCTTATTACTGATTTTTTCTACTTCTGTGCCAATTTCATAAATGCACTTGAGGTAATCTTCTTTGTTTGGTGTCATGCTTTCCTCTTTTCTTCGCTCACTTCTAGTATATCAAAAAAATCCTCAAAAACGCTAGTGGAGTAATGAGAATTGTCTCAAGCTCCAAAAGATGGTAGTATAGAATCATAGAAAGGACGGCATCATGAACAGACGGGAATTAGCGAGACTAGGCTGGAGAGAAAATAGTTTAGCCTATCTAGAGAAGCACTTGCAGGGATACAAAGATCCACAAGCCTACCAAGAACAATATCAGTCTGTCTTTTTCTTTGCCAGTCCTCTATTTCAAAACATGTGGTTTCAAGAGATCAAAGATCTAACGGAAACTGCTGCCCAAGACTTGCTGAGGGGAGTCATGAAAATTCTTCTTATGCCAAGTGACTTGTCTGGAACTTGTGAAGAAACAGCCTTTCTTCTGAGTAGGATGGCTCCAGATTGTCCACCAGGTTCCGACTTTTGGAAGGCTTTTTCACGCGTCGTGCAAATCGCTTTTAAAAAGGATCACTTAGCAGATCAGTCGGGAGATCAGCTCTTGAAACGCCAGGTTCACCAGTTGCGCTATCTACTTTCAAGTTACCAGGCACAATGGATTCGGACGCATGAGGCAAGAGCTGGACAGACTGACGAAGAGGCCTTACAAGCTTACCTACAGGAGGCTAGAGCGATCACGGTGGATGCTTATGCGGCTGCCCGCCTTCACAACAAGGTCTCCCTAAGGCCAGATGGTCACCTTCATTATCCATCAGGGACCTCCCAACAAGTCAATTTCAAGGTCTTGTTAAATTTTCATACGGAGTATATTCTCGATCAAGCTGGGCATTTCCTCAATGAAGTCGATCCAGTAGAAGTTTCTGAAAATGGCATTGTCAATGGTGCCAGTTTTAACTACGGGTTGGCTAGGGGCCGGACCCATAAGGACTTAGATATTGACCCCGTCAAAGCGTGGGACCCAGCCTTTCGCAAGCAGGTCCTCTATCAGCAAGGTGTTCGCTATCTAGCTCCGAAGAATGACCGCGGTATCGAGGGATACTGGAGTCGAAAAGGAGTCTTTGCACAAGGAGGCAAGAGCTACAAGCAACAAGTAGCAAGACGCGTGCGAAGTTTCCTCAGAGGCATCCCTCGCTTACGCTGGCGGGTTCTCCTCCAGAATGGGCTCCATCGGATTTTATAACAACGAAAGAACTGTTATTTTACATAAAATAGCCTAAGAGATTCTTAAAAGAAGTTAAAACAGTTAAGTTCTTAGAGCTGATCTATCAGGTGATGAGCCTTTCCGCTGTGAGAAAAGTGCTTGAAACATTGTTGTTTCAAGTACTCGGGAGTTTTGAAACGTTAGGTTCAAAACTAATTGAACACGGGCTGCGGATCGTGTCAAAAAGATAAGTTTTTCTAGAATCAAAAGATTCTGTGTCAAACTTCCTATTTTGACTTTATCCGCGAACACCCTTTGTATCTTGCTAAGTCATGGAACTTCCTAGAAGTTCGCTGACGTCCGTACTCACTTAAGGAAAGGTTCTGAACAGATTTTGTAGATATAGAAAAGAGGTCGCAGACCTCTTTTTTCGTTTATCCAAGTACTTTGACGGCTTCGATTGCAGCGTCGTAATTTAGTTCGCTGTTGATGTTGTCTAGGTATTCAACGTAAGTCACCTTGTTATCTGCATCTAGGACCAAAACAGCGCGCGCAAGCAAGTGCCATTCATTGATCAAGAGGCCGTAGGCTTTTCCGAAGGAATGGTCGTAGTAGTCTGAGAGCATGATAGCATTGTCGATCCCTTCAGTAGCACACCATTTACCTTGAGCAAAAGGAAGGTCGACAGAGACCGTCAAGACGACAGTGTCTTCCAAGTCCGATAAGGTCTTGTTGAAGTGACGTGTTTGCATCGAACAGATCCCTGTGTCGATGGATGGGATGATGCTGAGGACTTTTTTCTTCCCAGCAAAATCAGCTAAAGATTTCTTCTCCAGAGCTGGAGTGATCAATGAAAAATCATGGGCCATTTCCCCTACTTGAAGTTGAGATCCGGTAAAGGTAACAGGGTTTCCTAAAAATGTTGCCATAAAAAGACTCCTTTTTTGTTTTTATTGTACCTCAATACCGGAGGAGGGGCCACTGATTTGTTTAGAAATCTGAAGGGTTACTGACTCAATCCTTCTGCGATCTTGTCTAAGTTCCACTTCATCATGCTGTAGTAGCTATCGCCCTTTTCTCCTTCTTTGGCAATGGAATCAGTGAAGATCTTTGCATAGATCGGGATATTGGTATCTTTAGAGACAGTTTTCATAGGACGTTCATCGACACTGGATTCAACAAAGAGGGCCGGCACCTTGGTTTGACGGAGTTTTTCTACCAGTGTTTTGATTTGGTCAGGTGTGCCTTCTTCTTCCGTATTGATTTCCCAGATATAGGCAGATGGGACGCCATAGGCTTTTGAGAAGTACTTGAAACAGCCTTCGCTGGTCACAATCATCTTTTTCTCTTCTGGGATGTTATTGAATGCTTGTTTGGCTTTTTGGTCTAGCTTGCTGAGTTTTTCAGTGTAGGCTGCTAGATTTTTTTCGTAGAAGTCCTTATTTTTTGGATCTTTTGCGATCAATTGTTTGGCAATGTTTTTAGCGTAGAGGATCCCGTTTTCGAGATTGAGCCAAGCGTGTGGGTCTTCTTTTCCCGCTTGGTTTTGGCCTTCTAGGTAGATGACGTCGACTCCCTCGCTCACTGCGAAATAGTCCTTGTTTTCTACTTTATTGGCATTTTTGACCAATTTAGTGAACCAAGCATTCCCACCAGTTTCAAGGTTGATCCCGTTGTAGAAGATCAGGTCTGCTTGTGAAGTTTTTTTGACATCTTCTGGTAGCGGTTCGTATTCGTGGGGATCTTTGCCGACGGGAACGATACTGTGGAGCTCGATCTTATCCCCAGCAATATTTTTGGTGATATCTGCAAGGATCGAATTGGTGGTGACCACTTTCAATTTACCAGAAGCTCCAGAAGAAGACCCCTTGCTACAGGCTAGAAGACCGAATAAGAGTGCCACAAAGAGGGCGAGGACAGAAGCGATTTTTTTCATGTGTTTCTCCTTTAATGAGATGAAAGAGCGTGCTTGTTCTTTCTCTGCTTAGGAGCGATAAAAAAGCTGATGAGAAAGAAGACGGCAGAAGTGAGGACAATACAAGACCCAACGGCGATGTTTAAGCTATAGCCAATAAAGAGTCCCAGAATGGATGCAAGAGCACCTAAGCTAGAGGACAAAAGCATCATGGACCAGAGGCTGTTGGCATAGAGATAGGCCGTCGCAGCGGGTGTGATGAGCATGGCGACGATGAGAATGGTCCCAACACTCTGCATAGCAGTGACAGAAACCAAGGTCAAGAGCACCATGAGCAGGTAGTGATAGATCTTGACCCGGACGCCCATGGATTGAGCCAAAACGGGATCAAAAGATGTGAGCAGTAAGGGTCGAAAGAGCAGGCAAATCACCAGTAATACGGTTACCCCGACACCGATGGTCATCCACATATCCTGGTCTTGCACGGCCAAGATATTCCCAAAGAGGATGTGGAAGAGGTCGGTGGAACTTTTTGCGACTCCAATCAGGATGACTCCTAAGGCGAGGAAAGAAGAAAAGGTAATCCCTATCGCTGTGTCGCTCTTGATGATGGAGTTGCTCTTGATATAGGTGATAAGGATGGAAGCTAGAAGTCCAAAGACAATGGCGCCAATAAAGAAATTGATGCCAAGGATAAAGGACAGGGCCACCCCTGGAAGGACTGCGTGCGAGATGGCATCTCCCATGAGAGACATGCCTCGCAAAATAATGAAGCATCCGACAGCTCCAGCGACAATACCGATGGCAATGGCTGTGATCAGGGCATTCTGTAAGAAGTGGAATTGCTGTAATCCATCGATAAATTCTGTAATCATCCGACGCCACCTCCTATAAAGAGTTCATGCCCATAGGCTGCATGCAGATTCTCCTTGGTAAAGGTTTCCTCTGTTTTCCCAAAAGCGATCAGCTTGCGGTGAAGGAGGAGGACCTGGTCAAAATAAGCTGGGACCTTGCTGAGGTCGTGATGGACAATCAGGATGGTCTTGCCTTCTTGTTTCAAGGTCTGGAGGGTCTGCATGATGATGTCTTCGCTGACAGAGTCAATCCCTGCGAAGGGCTCATCCAAAAAGATGACATCCGCTTCTTGGACCAGGCAACGGGCAATCAGCACCCGTTGGAATTGCCCTCCCGAAAGCTGACCAATCTGGCGATCTGCTAGATCAAGAAGATTGACAAGTTTCAAGGCATTTTCCACTTTTTTGAGGTCCTCTTTGCTTTTTCGCTTGAAGATAGAAAGATGGGGATAGAGACCCAGTGAGACACACTCCCGCACCGTGATGGGGAAGTGGAAATCAATAGCGGATTTCTGTTCGACGTAGGCCACTCGTTGAAGAACTTGGCTGAGATCTTTTTGATCAAGCTGGACCCTTCCTGAATGAGGAAGAAGTCCCAGCATGGCCTTAATTAGGGTTGATTTTCCAGCCCCATTGGGACCAAGAATGCCTAGGATGGTTGGACCCTGGATGGTGAGGGAAAGATCCTCTAGGGCCAGTGTTTGCTGGTAGGCAACACTTAGATGTTCAATTTGAATCATGAGTTTGCTCCTTTACTATTAATATACATAAATAAAAAAATTAAGTCAAGTTAATTTATAAAATAATTTAGATTAACTTACTTGTAATCATTGAAAAAAGTTCCTATTTTTGATAAGGTTATTAGAAAAGAATGAAAGCGAGAAGATCATGGTACGTTTACAAGATGATTTTTATGATTACGTCAACGGGGAATGGGCTGAGACAGCTGTGATTCCTGATGACAAACCGTCAACTGGTGGTTTTATGGACTTGATCCAAGATATCGAAAACTTGATGTTGGATATCACTGGGAAATGGCAACGGGGAGAAGAGCTACCTGAAGACAGCATTCTGCAAAACTTTGTCAAATACCACAAAATGGTGGCAGATTTTAATGCGCGAGAAGCAGCTGGTGTGGCACCAGTCATGCCCTTGATCAATGAAATTAAGGCTTTGTCTTCTTTTGAAGACTATACCAGCAAGTTGGGTACCTATGAACTAGCTGGCAAACCAAATCTCATGCCATTTAGCGTGTCACCAGACTTTATGAATGCCCAAATGAATGTCTTGTGGGGAGAAGCACTCGGTTTGATCTTGCCTGATACGACCTACTATGAAGAAGGCAATGAAAAAGGCCCAGAGTTATTGGCTGTTTGGCGTCAAATGGTTGAAAAGCTCTTGGCAAAATTTGATTTCTCAGAGGAGGAAATCAAAGACATTCTGGATAAAGTGATTGCGGCGGATGCAGAATTGGCCAAATATGTCTTGTCAAACGAAGAAAAATCCGAGTACAACAAACTCTACCATCCTTATGAGTGGGCAGATTTCAAGGCCTTGGTTCCAGAATTGCCACTCGATACCTTCTTTACAGAAGTGATCGGGCAAACGCCAGATACTATCATTGTTCCAGAAGAGCGCTTCTGGAAGGAATTTGCGCCAAAATACTACTCGGCAGCCAACTGGGAAACCATTCATGCCAAATTGAAACTCAGTGCAGCTCTTTCTTGGACGTCTTTCTTGACTGAAGAAATCCGTGTCTTATCTGGTGAGTATAGCCGTACGATTACAGGGACACCAGAAGCCCGTCCGAAAGAAAAAGCCGCTTTGGCTTTGGCAGAAGGACCTTATAGCCAAGCACTTGGCCTTTGGTATGCAGGAGAAAAATTCTCACCAGAGGCGAAAGCAGACGTAGAGCATAAAGTAGCGACCATGATTGAAGTCTACAAGGATCGCTTAGAAAAAGCAGACTGGCTCGCTCCTGAAACTCGTGAAAAAGCCATTGTCAAGCTCAATGTCATCACACCACATATCGGCTACCCTGAAAAATTACCTGAAACATACGCCAAGAAGATCATCGACGAAAGCAAGACCTTGGTGGAAAATGCTCAAAAATTGGCTCAAATTTCCATCGAGCATGTCTGGAGCAAGTGGAACCAACCAGTTGATCGGAGCGAATGGCACATGCCAGCTAATATGGTCAATGCTTACTATGATCCGCAACAGAACCAAATCGTCTTCCCAGCAGCGATTTTACAGGCACCTTTCTATGACCTTCACCAATCATCATCAGCCAACTACGGCGGAATCGGTGCGGTCATTGCCCATGAAATCTCCCACGCCTTTGACACCAATGGAGCATCCTTTGACGAGAACGGTAGCTTGAAAGACTGGTGGAAACCAGAAGATTACGAAGCCTTTACCGCTCGGACTCAAAAAGTCATCGATCAGTTCGAAGGCCAAGATTCATACGGTGCTAAGATCAACGGGAAATTGACTGTTTCTGAAAACGTAGCAGACCTCGGCGGTATCGCTGCAGCTCTTGAAGCAGCGAAAAAAGAGGAAGATTTCTCAGCAGAAGAATTCTTCACTAACTTTGCTCGCATCTGGCGCATGAAAGCTCGTACAGAGTACATGCAACTCCTCGCAAGTGTCGATGTCCACGCACCAGGAAAACTCCGTACCAATGTTCAATTACCAAACTTTGACGAATTCTTTGAAAACTTTGATGTCAAAGAAGGTGACGGCATGTGGCGCGCACCAGAAGACCGTGTGATCATTTGGTAGTTTAAGATACTAAGCCCGTAAAAAAAGCGAGAAGAAAATAGGAGATTGACCATGTGGGCCATGCCCACCAGGCAATCTCTCTTTTTCTCGACGCTTTTAGGGCGAGTTCAATTTCGCGATACTAGTTTCGCTGATTAAAGGAAGTAGTCTCGACTTCAGTTAGGCGATTGATTGATTTTCTTGATTGCTCGTGAAAAAAACTAAAAATCCCCACAGCCATGTTTCAACCTACTGAAACTAGCTGTGGGGATTTTTGAGTGGATTAGAAATAACAATGGATGTCATGATCTAAAAAAACTTGCTGGTAGTCATACAAGTCTTCGGGGTGCAGAGCCTTTATTCCTTCCATTTCATAACGACGTCCTAATAGTTTGTATTTATTCTCACCAAACTGGTGAAATGGGAGAAGTTGTACTTGATCAATATCTAAGGAGTTGAAAAGAGTGGAAAATTCTTCTGCATCGGCTAAAGAATCATTAAACTGAGGGATCACAGGTATACGTAAAACAATCTTTTTTTTCTCTTTAAAAGCGTAATGGATATTTTCGATGATTAAACTATTATGAACACCGACTTTCTTTTTGTGTTTGAGGCTATTGTAGTGCTTCAAATCGGTATAAATGAAATCAACATATTGGATCAGGTCAATAAATTTTTCGTGTTCCACAAAAGCAGTTGTCTCGATGGCAGTATGAAGACCTCTCTCTTTAGCAGCTTTCAGTAGTGCTTTTGCAAATTCGAATTGGGCAAATATTTCACCACCAGATAAGGTCATACCGCCTCCAGATTCCTCATAGAAATCAATATCTTTCATGACTTCATCAATAATTTCATCTACTGTTTTTTCTTGTCCAGTTGTTCCGGGAGCTTTAGTAACCGCATCAAGCATCGGTTCAGGGTTCATTCGCTGTGATTCGGGATTAGAGCACCACGGACAACGCAAAGGACATCCTTTCAGAAAAACAGTTGTTCGAATTCCTGGTCCATCATGAATACTGAAGTGTTGAATATTGAAAATAATACCGCGTGTCGTTCCCATATCTATTTCTCCTTCTTGCTGATATTTGTATTATATATTTTTTTAGAAACAAAATCAATTACGAATGAAACTTTTCTCCCTTATATTTTTTAAGAAAATTTGATAAAATAGAGAAGAGGTAAGAAATATGAAGCGTTTAGAAGAAATTTTAAAACTAGTTTCGCAATATGAAAAAATTGATGTCAATACACTTTCTGAAACTTTAGAAGTTTCAAAAGTAACGATTCGAAAGGATTTAGATAAATTAGAATCCAAGGGTCTTCTTCATAGGGAACATGGTTATGCTGTATTAAATAGCGGTGATGATATAAATGTCCGCTTGTCTTTCCATTATGATACCAAAAGAAAAATTGCCCAAGAAGCAGCAAAATTAGTACAGGATAACGAAACTATTCTCATTGAATCAGGTTCAACGTGTGCTCTATTAGCGGAAGAAATCTGTCAAACAAAGAAGAATGTGAAGATTGTGACAAATTCTTATTTTATTGCAGATTTTGTTCGAAATTATGACTCTTGCAAAATTATATTATTGGGAGGAGAGTTTCAAAAAGACTCCCAGGTGACAGTTGGTCCTTTGTTGAAGCAGTTAATCCAATCTTTTCGTGTAAAAAATGCATTTATTGGTGCAGATGGCTATGATGACGCATTGGGGTTTACTGGTAAAGATATGATGCGTAGCGAAGTTGTTCAATATATGTCTCAGGTTTCTGAAAATATAGTGATCCTGACAGATTCCAGCAAATTTCAAAAGAAGGGCAATGTCAGAAATTTTGCCTTGTCTCAAGTACAACGCGTGATTACAGATAAGGAAATATCATCAGAGGCGATGAGAAAACTTGAACAAGCAGGGATATCCCTTACCATGGTATAGTTAGGAGAAGGATTGTGAAATATGAACGCAAAAAACTGTTAGCTAAGCTTGCTTATCTATACTATATTGAAGAAAAGAGTCAATCGGAAATTGCTACTGAAACAGGAATTTATCGAACAACAGTTAGTAGAATGTTGACAGAGGCTAAGAAAGAAGGGATTGTCAAAATCGAGATTGAGAATTTCGATAGTAAACTGTTTCGTTTAGAGAATTACGTCAAAGAAAAATACAATCTGCATGAATTGGAAATTGTCCCTAATATTGCAGATGAGTCTTTGAAGGATTTGGAACAACGCTTGGCCCAATCGATTGCTAGTATGGTTCGCTCTCTTTTACAAGATGGAATGAACATCGGTTTTTCCTGGGGGAAAAGCCTTAGTCTTCTTGTTGATTGTATTGGGAGTAAGCGTCTAGAAAATGTATACTTCTATCCATTGGCTGGTGGTCCTAGCCATATTCATGCTCGTTACCATGTGAATACCCTCATTTATAATATGGCTAGCAAATTTCATGGAGAGTGTCGTTTTATCAATGCGACAATCATTCAGGAAAATAAGGAATTGGCAGAAGGAATTCTCACTTCAAAATATTTTGATGACTTAAGAGACAGTTGGGAAAATTTGGATATTGCGGTAGTAGGTATTGGTGGCCCTGCTGATACACATAATCCACAGTGGTTTGATATGCTAACAGAAAAAGACTTTACAGAACTCAGATCTGAGGCAGCAGTCGGAGAGGTTTGTTGTCGATTTTTCGATCAGGAAGGAAAACCAGTGTATCAAGATTTACAAGAAAGAACAGTTGCTATCAGATTGGAAGAATTGAAACAAATCCCAAAAACAGTTTCTTTGGCATATGGAGAAAGAAAAGCGGGGGCAATACTATCAGTGATCAAAGCTGGTTATATTAATCATCTCGTAACTGACGAAGCAACGATTATAAAAATGCTAGAATTGGATGGAGATGCTAATTTTTTAGAATAATAAGAAGATTGCTTACATTTGTGGGCAGTTTTTTTATAAGGTGTAATAGCACAAAAGTGCAACAATAATAAAAAGACAAACATATGTTTCAAAAATCGTTGACGGTGAAAGATAAAGATGATATATTGTTGTTAGAAATAAAAGCGCTTTCAAAAAGTAAAGGAGGCTTCGTTATGGAAGTCATTGTTGCGGACCAAATTATTATGGGATTGATTTTAAATGCGGGTGATGCAAAGCAGCATATTTACCAAGCTTTATCGTTTGCTAAAGAAGGAGATTATGAATCTTCTGAAGACGAAATTGCAAAGGCAGATGCAGCGCTACTTGAAGCGCATAACTTGCAAACACAATTTTTAGCCCAGGAAGCAGGTGGGACAAAGACAGAGATTACAGCTTTGTTTGTGCACTCACAAGATCACTTAATGACTTCAATCACAGAGATTAACTTGATCAAAGAAATGATTGACTTACGTAAAGAACTTTCAGCGAAACAATAAGGAGGAAAATAAGATGAAAATTGGATTGTTTTGTGCAGCAGGATTTTCAACAGGAATGTTGGTAAATAATATGAAGGTGGCGGCTAAGGAATTAGGGATTGATGCTGAAATCGATGCCTATTCTCAAGCGAAATTAGCAGATTTTGCTCCTGAAATCGATGTCGCTTTGTTGGGCCCTCAAGTAGCTTATACTTTGGATAAATCAAAAGCGATTTGTGAGGCAAACCATATTCCTATTGCTGTCATCCCTATGGCAGATTATGGGATGTTGGATGGTAAGAAAGTACTAAATCTAGCTCTAGAATTGCTAGGAGAAAAATAAGGAGGCTTCCCATGTCTAATTTTAATTCTCAGAAAATTATCGCTCCAATCATGCGGTTTGTAAACTTGAAAGGAATTATTGCTCTTAAAGATGGGATGTTAGCGATCCTTCCATTAACGGTAGTTGGTAGTTTGTTCCTGATTATTGGGCAATTACCATTTGAAGGCCTTAATCAGGCTATTGCTAGTGTATTTGGCGATACGTGGACAGAGCCATTTATGCAGGTTTATTCAGGAACATTCGCCATCATGGGCTTAATTTCGTGCTTCTCCATTGGTTATTCATATGCTAAAAACAGTGGAGTAGAACCCTTGCCAGCAGGAGTTTTGTCCCTATCTTCATACTTTATCTTGTTAAAATCTTCTTATGTACCAGCTAAGGGAGAACCAATTGGTGATGCCATTGCAAAAGTATGGTTTGGTGGTCAAGGGATTATCGGGGCTATTATTATAGGTCTGGTAGTTGGTGCGATTTATACTGTGTTTATCCAAAGACACATTGTTATTAAAATGCCAGAACAAGTACCTCAAGCCATTGCCAAACAATTTGAAGCGATGATTCCTGCTTTTGTGATTTTCTTACTATCAATGATTGTCTATATCGTATCAAAAGTAGTGACAAGTGGCGGTACTTTCATTGAAATGATCTATGATGTCATTCAGGTTCCTCTACAAGGTCTAACAGGATCACTTTACGGAGCGATTGGAATTGCCTTCTTTATTTCGTTCTTGTGGTGGTTTGGTGTGCACGGACAATCAGTTGTCAATGGTGTAGTAACAGCCTTGCTACTTTCTAACCTGGATGCCAATAAATCAATGTTGGCAGCTGGGAAGCTATCCGTTGAAAATGGTGCTCACATTGTAACGCAACAATTCTTAGATAGCTTTTTAATCCTATCTGGGTCTGGTATTACGTTTGGATTGGTTATTGCTATGCTTTTTGCAGCAAAATCAAAACAATACAAAGCTTTAGGGAAAGTTGCAGCTTTTCCTGCAATCTTCAATGTTAATGAACCCGTGGTATTTGGCTTCCCAATTGTAATGAACCCAGTGATGTTCCTTCCATTTATTTTGGTACCTATATTAGCGGCTGTTGTAGTGTATGGCTCGATTGCGATCGGATTTATGCAACCATTTTCTGGGGTTACTCTACCTTGGAGTACACCAGCTATTATCTCAGGATTTATGGTTGGTGGGTGGCAAGGTGCCATTGTACAGGTAATTGTTTTAGGAATCTCAACGCTTGTTTACTTCCCATTCTTTAAATTCCAAGATAAATTGGCTTATGCGAATGAACTAGAAGCCGAAAAATAGTGTCCTAAAAGATAATGGCACATATGTGCTGTTTTAGATAGAACTAGCTATTCTACAGAGTATTTATTGAATTTCAAACGATTAAATGCTACTATAGTTACGAAAGAAAACAAAAAAATTTCAAAAGAAAGGTTTATCGGATATGACAAACACAGTAGAAGTAGCAAGAACATCTATCAAAACGGACTATTTTGGTAGTCTAACCGATCGGATGAACAAATATCGGGAAGATGTATTGAACAAGAAACCTTACATTGATGCAGAACGTGCTGTTTTGGCAACAGAAGCCTATCGGGAACACAAGGAGAAACCAAATGTTTTAAAACGGGCCTATATGTTAAAACAGATTCTTGAAAATATGACCTTGTATATCGAAGATGAAACGATGATTGTTGGGAATCAAGCCTCTTCGAATAAGGATGCTCCTATTTTCCCAGAATATACATTAGAGTTTGTATTAAATGAATTGGATTTATTTGAAAAGCGTGACGGGGATGTCTTCTATATTACAGAGGAAACAAAAGATCAGCTAAGAGCAATTGCTCCTTTCTGGGAAAATAATAATCTCCGTGCACGTGCTGGAGCACTTCTTCCAGATGAAGTACAAGTCTATATGGAGACTGGATTCTTTGGTATGGAAGGAAAGATGAATTCAGGGGATGCCCATTTAGCTGTTAACTATCAAAAACTTTTGCAGTATGGTTTGAAAGGTTTTGAAGAAAGGGCGCGTGAAGCGAAAGCTAATCTTGATTTAACAGATCCTTCGAGTATTGATAAATATCATTTCTATGATTCGATTTTTATCATTGTGGATGCAGTTAAAACCTATGCAGAGCGTTTTGTGAAGTTAGCAACTGAAATGGCAGAGACAGCAGGTCCTGAACGTCGAAAAGAATTATTGGAGATTGCTCGTATTTGTTCGAAGGTTCCATATGAACCAGCAGAAACTTTTGCAGAAGCTGTTCAATCTGTATGGTTTATCCAGTGTATCCTACAGATTGAATCAAATGGTCACTCTTTATCATATGGACGTTTTGACCAATACATGTATCCTTTTGTAAAGGCTGATCTGGAAGCAGGTCGTGAGACAGAAGCAAGTATTGTGGAGCGTTTGACCAACTTATGGATCAAAACAATTACAATTAATAAAGTCCGTAGTCAAGCTCACACCTTCTCATCTGCAGGTAGTCCCCTTTATCAAAACGTTACCATTGGTGGCCAGACACGGGATAAAAAAGATGCTGTTAATCCATTATCTTACTTAGTATTGAAGTCAGTTGCTCAGACCCATCTTCCACAACCGAACTTAACCGTTCGTTATCATGCTGGTTTGGATGCCCGCTTTATGAACGAATGTATTGAGGTTATGAAGCTTGGCTTTGGTATGCCAGCTTTCAATAACGATGAAATTATTATTCCATCCTTTATTGCAAAAGGCGTGCTTGAAGAAGATGCTTATGATTACAGTGCAATTGGATGTGTTGAAACTGCAGTTCCAGGGAAATGGGGTTACCGTTGTACGGGTATGAGTTATATGAACTTCCCTAAAGTATTGCTCATTACAATGAATGATGGAATCGATCCAGCATCTGGCAAACGATTTGCACCAAGTTTCGGTCATTTTGTGAATATGAAGTCATTTGATGAGCTAAAAACTGCCTGGGATAAAACATTACGGTATTTGACCCGTATGAGTGTCATCGTTGAAAATGCAATTGACCTTGCTCTTGAAAGAGAAGTACCAGATATCTTGTGTTCTGCTTTGACAGATGACTGTATTGGTCGTGGTAAACACCTTAAAGAAGGTGGAGCAGTCTATGACTACATTTCTGGTCTTCAAGTTGGTATTGCGAATCTATCTGATTCTCTTGCGGCGATAAAGAAATTAGTCTTTGAAGAAGGACGACTAACACCACAAGAACTTTGGCATGCTTTAGAAACAGACTACGCAGGTGAACGTGGTAAAGAAATTCAAGAGATGCTGATTCACGATGCTCCTAAATATGGAAATGATGATGATTATGCGGATCAATTAGTTACGGATGCTTATGATATTTACGTAGATGAGATCGCTAAATATCCAAACACACGTTATGGTCGAGGTCCAATTGGTGGTATCCGTTACTCAGGAACTTCCTCTATTTCAGCCAATGTGGGGCAAGGACGAGGTACTTTGGCGACACCAGACGGCCGAAATGCTGGAACTCCATTAGCTGAAGGATGCTCACCATCTCATAATATGGATCAACATGGACCAACATCTGTTCTGAAATCAGTTTCAAAATTACCAACAGATGAAATTGTTGGTGGTGTATTATTAAACCAAAAAGTAAATCCTCAAACTTTAGCAAAAGAAGAGGATAAGTTAAAATTAATTGCTTTACTCCGTACGTTCTTTAATCGTTTACATGGATACCACATCCAGTATAATGTAGTTTCTAGAGAAACGCTTTTGGATGCGCAAAAACATCCAGAAAAACACCGTGACTTAATTGTACGTGTAGCAGGCTATTCAGCTTTCTTCAATGTACTATCCAAAGCCACTCAAGATGATATTATTGGACGGACAGAGCATACCCTATAGTAAAGAGGTTTGTTTATGGAATTTATGCTTGATACTTTAAATATAAATGAAATAAAAAAATGGGCTAGAGTGTTACCCCTTGCTGGGGTAACCTCTAACCCAACAATTGCCAAAAAAGAAGGAGAAATCGACTTCTTTAAACGGATTCATGAAGTTCGGGAGATCATTGGCGAAGCTCCTTCTATCCATGTGCAAGTTGTTGCGAAAGATTATGACGGTATTTTAAAAGATGCTGCGAAAATTCGACAAGAATGTGGCGGAAATGTTTTTATTAAAGTTCCGGTTACTCCTGAGGGGTTGGCAGCTATCAAAACATTAAAATCAGAAGGTTATAAAATTACTGCAACCGCAATTTATACTGTATTTCAAGGTCTTTTGGCTATTGAAGCAGGCGCAGATTACCTTGCTCCCTATTATAATCGAATGGAGAACTTGAATATTGATTCAGCACAGGTAATAGCACAATTGGCAGAAGCAATTGAAAAAAATCATTCATCAAGCAAAATTCTAGCAGCGTCCTTTAAGAATGTTGGTCAAGTCAATCGGGCATTCAAAGAAGGAGCACAAGCGATTACTGCTGGAGCAGATGTGTTTGAAGCAGCCTTTGGAATGCCATCAATTGGGAAAGCAGTGGATGATTTTGCAAACGATTGGGCAACCATTCATCATCAGAATATGATTTAATGAAAGGAGAGGAAGATGCGAATTTTTGCAAGTCCCTCACGCTATATTCAAGGTGAAAATGCCTTGTTTGAAAATGCGAAAACGATTCTTGAATTGGGCGATCATCCAATTCTTCTCTGTGACCAACTAGTTTATGAACTTGTAGGGGAAAAATTTGAAAAATATCTCTTGCGGTTTGGATTTGAAGTATTACCTGTCTTCTTTAATGGAGAAGCTTCAGACAATGAAATCAATCGTGTTGTTTCTTTAGGGAAAGAGCAAGGTTGTAACTTGATTATTGGTTTAGGTGGAGGAAAGACTATCGATAGTGCTAAAGCTATTGCCGATCTTTTAAAATCACCAGTTGTGATTGCCCCTACCATCGCTTCTACAGATGCCCCAGTTTCAGCCTTGTCTGTTATTTATACAGATGAGGGTGCCTTTGAGCGCTATATCTTCTACTCTAAAAACCCAGAATTGGTATTAGTGGATAGTAAGGTTATTTCTCAAGCGCCAAAACGCTTGCTCGCTTCTGGTATCGCAGATGGATTAGCGACTTGGGTAGAAGCGCGTGCAGTCCTTCAAGCCAACGGAAAAACTATGTTAGGGAAACACCAAACTCTAGCGGGTGTCGCTATTGCACAACGTTGTGAAGAAACCTTATTTGCAGACGGTCTCCAAGCTATGGCAGCCTGTGAAGCCAAAGTTGTAACGCCTGCTCTTGAAAACATTATTGAAGCTAATACCCTTCTCAGTGGTATTGGATTTGAAAGTGGGGGATTAGCAGCGGCTCACGCCATCCATAATGGCTTTACTGCCCTTACTGGGGACATCCACCATTTGACTCATGGTGAAAAAGTAGCCTATGGAACCTTGGTTCAATTGTTCTTGGAAAACCGTCCTAAAGAAGAATTGAACAAATACATTCGTTTCTATCAACAAATTGGTATGCCAACCACTCTGAAAGAAATGCATCTTGAAAATGCAAGCTACGAAGATCTTCTTAAGGTTGGTCAACAAGCCACCATCGAAGGAGAAACCATCCATCAAATGCCATTTGAAGTGAAGGCTTCTGATATTGCCCAAGCCATCGTAGCAGTAGATGCCTACGTTCAAGGTTTGGCCTAAATCAACATCTATCATTCACAGAGAATGTAGACAAACCAAGAGGCTGGGACAAAAGTCCTAGCCTCTCAATTGTTTTTGGATTGTCGAGCAAGACGCAGTGGTTGAGTGGGCTCTACTACGCTGATTTCATCAGCTTTTACAGCCCTACTCAACTGTGCGGAGGTGGGACGACGAAATCGAATTCTAACGAATTACCGATTTCTGTCCCACTCTCTTTTTCTATTTTCTTCTTTTTGGATCGGTTTGTTTAAAGATCAGGTATAAAATTCCGGCAGGCAGGAAGCAGAAGAGCCACATGGCATCGAGTCCCTTGCTTTTACTGCTAGAGGTCGTTGTTTTAGACTCACTTACGGCCACTCCCGGTTTAATACTTGGAGATACCTGTTGCAAGCCGTTCTGAACGACTAGGCGGTTGTCTTCCAGTTTAAGGGCTGGCTTCGTCCCCTTCTTAACGGTCGCATAGAAGTCTTGCTTCAGTTGAATGGTCTTCCCATCGATTTTGTGCTCACCTGCAGAGAGGACTTTTTTATACTGGTAGTCTGCGAACATTTTCTCAGCCAGGGTATTCCCGATTTGATTGCGGTAACTTTCGGCGATCTCGACATCGTAGTTCCCAACCCCCAAAATCACTTCGATAATCCGCTGTTTACCTCGCTTGGTTGTCGCGGTGTAGTTGTAGTCAGCAGTCGGGCTGGATCCAGTTTTGAGTCCATCTGTTCCTTTGAGGGCGAACTTTCCACCTTCGAGGGAAGTATTGTAGTTATCATAGCTTTGCTCGTAGGGGGTTCCTTCCATGATCGTAGTGTGAGCTTGCTTGGTGTATTCCAACATTTCTGGCAGGTCGTTTACGATGTGATAAGCCAGAATAGACATGTCCCGCGCTGTAATTTCGTTATTCGCATTGACATCGTAGCGCTGAGGATTGTAGTAGCCCTGAAGGACCGAGATCATCGCTCCATTTGGATTGTGCCATTTGGTATGGCTCATCCCCATTTCTTGCGCGTACTGATTCATTAAGTCCAAAAACTTATCGGGATCATTGTCCGTAACAGCGTTTGCGAGCATAATCACAGCTGCGCTAGAAGATGGAACAAAGAGCATCTTGATCAATTCAGATACCTTATAGTCCACACCAGCTACAATAGGTGAGTTGCTTAACAGATTGTTTTCTGAAATAGCTTGGTCTGCCTCTGTTGCTGTAACCACGGTATCATACTTGATCTTACCTTCTTTGAGAGCCCGAAAGACCACATAGGCACTCATGAGCTTGGCCATGCTTCCTGAGTCCCGGACCGTATCGATATTGTCTCCGTATAGGATGGCTCCAGTATTGGCATCGATGACGATGTCGGCCTTGGGCTTGTAAAAATCATCCAATTCTAATCCAGCATCAGCTGCGATTTTCATGACATCTTCTTGCTGGTAGATGTCGTCCGCAAAGGCAGTGGAAATAGGGCCTAATGCCAAGACTCCCACAAGGAGGGACAAGAGGCTGTGTTTTAGTCGTTTGTGTAAATGTCTCCCATAATTCATAGATTCCATTATATCATACAGGCCAGGGATTAAACCTGAAAAAATTCTTGAAAAATAAGAAATTGAAAAAATAAAGAAGAAATAGAATAATTTCACAGTAAAAGCGTTTACATTTCTTTAGAAAGTGCTATAATTTAAATTGAATATAACATTTTTTACAATGAGGTGATTTATATGAACAAAGGGAAGGTACTCTTAGCTACCAGCGCTCTGCTTTTATCAGCCGGTGTACTGGCAGCCTGCTCAGGAGGGAAATCTGGAAGTTCTGGCGATCAGACTTTTAGCTATGTCTATACCCAGGATCCAGATACTCTCGACTATTCGATTTCTAATAAAAAATCGACTTCCGAGTTTACAGGAAATGCGATAGATGGCTTGTTGGAAGTGGACAAGTATGGGAATTTGATTCCATCGCTTGCTAAAGACTGGACTGTTTCCAAGGATGGCTTGACCTATACTTATAAACTCCGCAAAGGGGTCAAATGGATGACTTCTGAAGGGGAAGAATATGGAGAAGTCAAAGCCAAAGACTTTGTCACAGGCCTCAAACACGCGGCAGACAAGAAATCACAAGCGATTTACTTGGTCCAAAAATCTGTCAAAGGTTTGGATGATTATGTTTCAGGGAAAACATCTGATTTCTCAACTGTTGGAGTAAAGGCTATTGATGATTATACTGTTCAATATACCTTGAGCCAACCAGAAAGTTTCTGGAATTCCAAGACTACGATGGGGATCTTGATGCCGGTCAATGAAGAATTCCTGAAATCTAAAGGAGATGACTATGGTCAAGGAACTTCTCCATCTAGTATCCTCTACTGCGGTCCTTATTTGATCAAATCTATCACTTCTAAATCTTCTGCGATATTGGAAAAGAACCCAACATACTGGGATGCGGATAATGTTAAGATCAGTAAAGTGAAGCTGACCTATTATGATGGACAAGACTCAGAATCCTTGATTCGTGGGTTTGATAACGGCGACTATACAGTTGCCCGTGTTTTCCCAAATGGTTCCAACTATAAGAGTGTAGAGAAGAAGCACAAAGACGATATCGTCTTTACTGACCAAGGTTCATCTACCTACAACCTTTCCTTCAACATTGACCGTCAGGCTTATGAAATCACTAAGAAGACCACTGATGCTCAAAAGACTTCAACTAAGAAAGCAATCTTAAATAAAGACTTCCGTCAAGCCATTATGTTTGCCTTCAACCGCAAGGCTTATGTAGCGCAAACTAACGGGGAAGCGGGTGCCAATAAGGTTATCCGTAATACCTTTACGCCACCAAACTTTGTCCAAATCGATGGCAAACAATTTGGTGATGCAGTAGAAAAAGACTTGGAAGCTTATGGGGATGAATGGAAAGGGGTCTCTGTCGCAGATGGAAAAGACACCCTCTACAATCCAACCAAGGCCAAAGAAGAGTTTGCCAAAGCCAAGGCAGATTTGCAGGCTCAAGGAGTTGAATTCCCAATTCATTTGGACCTTCCAACTTCTTCAACTTATACAGAAGGGATCAAACAAGCTCAATCCTTTAAACAGTCAGTTGAATCTACACTAGGAGCAGAAAATATTGTCATCGATTTGAATATGATTTCTGAAGATGATCTGCAACGGGTGACTTACTTTGCTGAAAGTGCTTCGCAACAAGACTGGGATTTGAACAATAACTTGGGTTGGGGACCAGACTATACGGACCCATCTTCTTACATCGACATCACTAGTGGTAAATCCGGCGAAAACGCCAATTCTTACTTTGGATTCGATGCTGGTACGGATAATGCAGCCGCAAAAGCAGCTGGTTTTGATGAATATGATCAATTGATCGAAGATGCGCACAATGAAACCAAAGATGTGAACAAGCGTTACGAAAAATATGCTGCCGCTCAAGCTTGGTTGACCGATAGTGCCCTCTTGATTCCGATCCATTCAGATGGAGCTTCTCCAGTCGTTCGTAAGACTGTACCATACTCTGCAGCCTTTGCTTGGACAGGCCACAAGGGTCAATCCTTCAACTATAAATATTTGGAAGTTCAAGACAAGGTCGTATCGGCTAAAGACTACGACAAAGCGCGTGATCAATGGAAGAAAGAAAAAGAAAAATCCAATAAAAAAGCGCAAGAAGAACTTGAAAAGCATGTGAAATAGACTTTTCTTGAAGAAAACAGGAAGGGAGGCTGGGACAAAAGTCCTAGCCTCTCAATTATTTTTGGATTGTCGAGCAAGACGCAGTGGTTGAGTGGGCTCTACTACACTGATTTCATCAGCTTTTACAGCCCTACTCAACTGTGCGGAGGTGGGACGACGAAATCGAATTCTAACGAATTACCGATTTCTGTCCCACTCTCTTTTTCTTTGTCTGAACCTTTAAAAATCGCCTAAAAATGGTATAATAGGAGCATCACGAAAATTGGAGAGACGCTATGAGTTTTTACAATCATAAAGAAATCGAGCCTAAGTGGCAAAAATACTGGGCTGACCATCACACCTTTAAGACAGGAACAGATGCTTCAAAACCTAAGTTTTATGCATTGGACATGTTCCCTTACCCATCTGGAGCGGGTCTTCACGTAGGACACCCAGAAGGCTACACAGCGACAGATATCCTTAGCCGTTTCAAACGTGCGCAAGGCTACAATGTCCTTCACCCAATGGGATGGGATGCCTTTGGTTTGCCTGCAGAGCAATACGCTATGGATACAGGGAATGACCCAGCGGAATTCACAGCAGAAAATATCGCCAACTTCAAACGCCAAATCAATGCGCTTGGCTTCTCTTACGACTGGGACCGTGAAGTCAATACGACAGATCCAAACTACTACAAGTGGACGCAATGGATTTTCACTAAGCTTTACGAAAAAGGCTTGGCCTATGAAGCGGAAGTGCCAGTCAACTGGGTTGAGGAACTAGGAACAGCTATCGCCAACGAAGAAGTTCTTCCAGATGGAACATCTGAGCGTGGGGGCTATCCAGTTGTCCGCAAACCAATGCGCCAATGGATGCTCAAAATCACTGCCTATGCGGAGCGCTTGCTGGCTGACTTGGATGACCTTGACTGGCCAGAGTCTATCAAGGACATGCAACGCAACTGGATTGGGAAATCAACTGGTGCCAATGTCACTTTCAAAGTAAAAGGAACAGACAAGGAATTCACAGTCTTTACCACTCGTCCAGATACTCTTTTTGGTGCAACCTTCACTGTTTTGGCTCCTGAGCATGAACTAGTAGATGCGATCACAACACCTGAACAAGCTGAGGCTGTAGCTGACTACAAACACCAAGCCAGCCTTAAATCAGACTTGGCTCGTACAGACCTTGCTAAGGAAAAAACAGGGGTTTGGACTGGTGCTTATGCCATCAACCCTGTCAATGGGAGAGAAATCCCAATCTGGATTGCGGACTATGTTCTTGCCAGCTACGGAACAGGTGCCGTCATGGCCGTACCTGCCCACGATGAGCGTGACTGGGAATTTGCAAAACAGTTTGGCCTTCCAATCGTAGAAGTGCTTGAAGGTGGAAACGTTGAAGAAGCTGCTTATACAGAGGATGGCCTTCACGTCAACTCTGACTTCTTGAACGGTCTCAACAAAGAAGAAGCGATTGCTAAAATCGTGTCTTGGCTAGAAGAAAAAGGCTTTGGTCAAGAAAAGGTGACCTACCGTCTCCGCGACTGGCTCTTTAGCCGTCAACGTTACTGGGGTGAGCCAATCCCAATCATTCATTGGGAAGATGGAACTTCGACAGCTGTGCCAGAAAGCGAATTGCCACTTGTCTTGCCAGTAACCAAGGACATCCGCCCTTCAGGTACTGGGGAAAGCCCATTGGCCAACTTGACAGACTGGCTTGAAGTGACTCGTGAAGATGGTGTCAAAGGTCGTCGTGAAACTAATACTATGCCACAATGGGCAGGTTCAAGCTGGTACTACCTCCGCTATATCGATCCACACAACACAGAGAAATTGGCTGACGAGAACCTCCTCAAACAATGGTTGCCAGTCGATATCTATGTGGGTGGTGCAGAACACGCCGTGCTTCACTTGCTTTACGCTCGTTTCTGGCACAAATTCCTCTATGATCTTGGTGTTGTACCTACTAAGGAGCCATTCCAAAAACTCTTTAACCAAGGAATGATCTTGGGAACAAGCTACCGTGACCACCGTGGAGCTCTTGTGGCGACTGACAAGGTTGAAAAACGTGACGGTTCTTTCTTCCATGTAGAAACAGGGGAAGAATTGGAGCAAGCACCAGCCAAGATGTCTAAATCCCTCAAGAACGTGGTTAACCCAGACGATGTGGTGGAACAATATGGTGCGGATACCCTTCGTGTCTATGAAATGTTCATGGGGCCACTCGATGCTTCCATCGCTTGGTCTGAAGAAGGTCTGGAAGGAAGCCGTAAATTCCTTGACCGTGTGTACCGTTTGATCACAAGTAAAGAAATCGTTGCGGAAAACAATGGAGCTCTAGACAAGGTTTACAACGAAACTGTTAAATCTGTCACTGAGCAAATCGAGTCGATGAAGTTTAACACAGCCATTGCTCAGCTCATGGTCTTTGTCAATGCTGCCAATAAGGAAGATAAACTCTATGTGGACTACGCCAAAGGTTTCATCCAATTGATTGCCCCATTTGCACCTCACTTGGCAGAAGAACTCTGGCAAACAGTGGCAGCAACAGGCGAATCTATCGCTTATGTGGCTTGGCCAACATGGGACGAAAGCAAATTGATTGAAGATGAAATTGAAATCGTCGTTCAAATCAAAGGAAAAGTCCGTGCTAAACTCATGGTCGCTAAAGATCTTTCACGCGAAGAATTGCAAGAAGTCGCTCTGGCTGATGAAAAAGTCAAAGCAGAGATCGATGGCAAAGAAATCGTGAAAGTGATTAGTGTCCCTAATAAACTCGTTAATATCGTCGTTAAATAACGAGTTTATTAGCCCTATCTGCCACCTTCAATAGTCCACTGGACTATTGAAGCTAACTAAATTGGTTAATATTGTTGTAAAACAACCAATTTATTTGTTCATTTCCAACCTCAAACAGTTTCCCAAACTGTTTGAGCCAACCATTGTTGTAAAATAAAAATGAGTCCTTCAGAGTTCAGCTCTGGAGGATTTTTTAGGCTCAGCTTGACAATAAATAGTATTTTTGTTAATATCATTAACAAAAGAGAGGCGCTATGAATAAGAAAGAACTGCATAAGTTTAATAATCGTTTTAACAGCTTTGCTTTAGCTTTTGAACAGTTGAAAAAAGCTCAGCATAGGAACAGTATTGATAAATCAATCACTATTAATGAAGTCCATTTGATCGACCTGATAGGTCGCAATCAGCCTGTGAATCTAGTGAAATTATCTGAGTTACTTGAAGTATCTAGGAGTGCCATTACTCAGAGTGTTAGACGTTTAACCAAGAAAGACCTCGTTACTTTTGAATTTGCACCGGATAATGAAAAAAATAAATATCTGATATTATCCAAAAAAGGTGTTGAAGTTTTTAATATCCATAAAGAGCAGCAAGAACATATTGAAAAGGCTATTTTTTCAGTTTTAAGAAACTATAGTGAGGAGGATCTTCAAATGGTTATGAAACTGATGGATGATGTTGAACAGGTATGGCAAGAATTGCCGTGGCAAAAATCACGGTAATTTTAAAACTATATTGTTAATTATATTAACAAAAAGAGGAAGTTATGAATATACAAATTGAACTGATCTCAGAGTCTGATTTAGCAGACGAATCTTTTAATATTGTCATCAATGGCTTAAAACCAAGTGAAACCTATCAAGTCGAAATGTATTTATCTGATTATTATTGTATCAATGCTCCTATGCTTTTAGCTCATAATGTTTTATGGAAATCAACAGCGACTTTTGTATCAGATAAGAATGGTATTATTGATATTTCACAAACTCCATCTTGCTTTGGCTCTTATGAAGATATTGCAACAATGGGGTTATTCTTTAATGCCAAGCCCTTGACCAATAGGAAAAAGAAACTTCCAAACTCTCTTTCTAAAATTCCCTTATTAGATCACTTTTTTGTGGAAATCAAAATTATACAAGGTAATACTGTCGTCGCAGAGAGAACTTTCACAAGACATTACATGAGTTCGCAAATTAGTCATCAAGATATTTACATGAACCATTTTCAAGGGAGACTATTTTATGATCAAAAGGCAATAAAAGCACCAGCATTGATTATTGTGAGCGGTAGTGAAGGAAGGATTGAAAAGGCACAGAATATAGCTCAGCTTCTATCTTCTAGAGGTTATATTTGCCTAGCAGTTGCCTACTTTGGTTTAGAGGGGTTGCCAAAACATTTGGAACGTATTCCTTTAGAGTGCCTTGTGGAAGCAAAGGATTATCTACGTCAGCATCATCAAGTAGATAGTGAAAGAATTGGAATCTATGGACGTTCTAAGGGAGCAGAGTTAGTTTTAGCTGAGGAGAGCATTTTTAATGACGTTCAATGTTTGGTACTAAATTCACCCTCTGATGTGGTGTATGAAGGGATAAAAGGGAAATGGAACTTCCATACTTCTTCTTGGACGTATTTGCAAAAGGAATTTACCTATCAAAAGTTTCGACTGAGAGATTATCTGTTTAGCAAACTTTTTAGAAAACCTATCCCTAAAGATCGCTCTGCTAGGATAGACATTAGTAGACTCTCTTCGCCAATCTTATTGCTCGGAAGTACTGTTGATGAAATATGGGATGCCTCATCAGCAATAGCCAATATTGTCTCACATTATAAAGGCCACCACATTACATTTAAAAAATACCATGAAATAGGTCACATGTTGACAGTGGCTTATCAACCCAATCATCGCTATCGAAAAGATTGGCGTTTATTGATGAAAGAGAGTAAGGATTCTTGGTTGGCTACGATTCATTTTTTTGATAGGCATTTGAAGAAGCAATAACATAAGATTATAAATATGCTATAATAGTCCCAACTAAGATAAAAACACAGTTCTGGTTGGTAGTCCAGACGTAGGCAAGCCTATCAGTAACCTTCCTCCTTGGTTGTCCATTCTTAGGGATAGATTTAAGGAGGTGCTGTCGTGGAAACAATTTCAATTGGATTGACAGTTTATTTTGAAGATGGATTTTGGCATGGTTTGTTCGAACAAGTGTATCGAGAAACTTATCAAGTTTGTCGTGTGACATTTGGTCAGGAGCCAAAAGATGATGAAATTCTAGAGATGTTACAGACTCAGTTTACTCATTTATCTTTTAGTCCAGAAGCTACAGTTAAGCAACCTGTAAAAATCAAGAATCCTAAACGATTACAGCGATCTGTGAAGAAACAAGTAAAGAAGAAAATTTCTTCCAAGTCGAAAGAACTATTGCAGTTGCAGTATGAGGAAAGGAAAAAGATTTCAAAACATCAATCTAGTGTCCAAAAGCAATTGCTCAAACAAGAGAAATTCGAACGCAAACAGCAAAAACGAAGAGACAAGCATAAAGGACATTAACCCTTATCTCTTTCATAAAAAAGCTTCGGTAGGAAGAAACTACCGAGGCTTTTTTAACATGTCGAAAACGATTGTTGAATATCTGGATGATGTTCCCAATCAGCTCGATCGTAGCTTCCTGTAATGGTGTGCTCTTCAGAAAAGAGCAGAACCCGTTCCACAATCGGAGCGATTTGCTCGAAGTGGTGGGAGGAAATCACAATCGTTTTTCCTGCTGTTTTGAGTTCTTGGAGCAAGGCGACAATCAGCTTCTGGTATTTGGGGGAGAGACCGTTAAAGGGCTCGTCAAATAGCAAGAGACTAGGATTCATGGTGAGGACACTGGCAATGGCGACTAGCTTCTTTTCCCCTCCGGAAAGATGGTAGGGAATACGATCTCTCAGGTGCTCAATCTCTAAAAGAGTGAGTGTATCATTGACGCGTTGTTCGATTTCAACTGCCGATAAGCTGAGTTGACGTGGGCCAAAAGCCAGTTCATCATAGACGCTTGTATTGAACAATTGGGTATCGCTGTTTTGAAAAATGAGTCCAACCTGCTGGAAGAGTTGCCCAGCACGATGGGGATCTTTCAAGAAGTCTTTGTCAATGGTCCAATCCTTGAAGTGGTACTGACCAGACGAGAGGGGCAAGAGCCCAACCAGAATTTTAAAGAGGGTCGATTTTCCCGCTCCGTTTGGTCCCATCAAAGCGATCGTTTCCCCTTGCTTGATCTGTAGTTGGATATCATGGATTCCAATCTCATCTGTGTAGTGGTAATTTCCATCTTGAATGGTAATCATAGGCTATCCTTTCTAACGGAGTAGAGTGGTGATGGCAATAAGGAAGACTAATTCCAGTAGAAAAAGGCCATCTTCTTTTTTCCAACAGAAGGGCTCTTTTTGTTTCCTATCCAAGCCATATCCTCTCAGCAACATGGCCTCGTAGACCTCTTTGGTATGGTTTTTCGTTGATAGATACAAGAGACCTAGAAGAGAGCCAAAGAGATGGAGGTTCACTTTTTGACCAATGGTCCGGAGTTGGACGCACTCAATTTGTTGGTGAAGGTGTTTTCCCAAAATATAACTATATTTCAGCGTAATATCAATGGTCTGGACAAAGGTCTTGGGGACATGTAGCTGCCTTAGGGCTTCAACCAGTTGGATGCTTGTGGTAGTGGCTAAAAAGACAGAAATATTGAGGACAATGATCCCCGCACGCAACAAAAAGAGCCCTCCATTTTGAAATCCTTGAAATAAGATGCTAGGCAAAATCACAATTGTGGAAATGAACAGCACCTTGAACAGGACCTTAAAGAGGTGGAGTAGGACCTCTCCAGGAAGCATGGCAATGTGAAGTAGTAAGAGGATACCGAGGATCCAGAGCTGGATCGTATGGTGGGCTGTTGTAATGAGAATGGCTAGGGTTAAAAAGTAAACAAGCCGCATCCAAGAGGAAGTTTTGGCCTTGAATGCGGGCGTCGTTTGTTTCATTTTGCCAAGAAAGTGGCGCAATGTGTGAAGATTCATTTGTAAATAGTGATGGCTTTTGGATGCTTCAAGAGTCGCTTGCTCTTGATGAAGCCAGTCAGGGAGTTTACGCATGAGAAGTCTTTTCTCCGTTCATTGATCGAATGATTTTACTGATGATATAGAAAATGAGAACAGCTGTAATGGCTGATAGAATATAGCCAATCGCAATTTTTGTTCCAGGAATGGTGTAATCACTGAACAAGGCTTCAAAAGAAAATCCATTTTTGATACCAGCTGGGACCTTTCCTTTAAGCAAGGAACCTAATTCTTCAGAAGACCATTCTCCAAAAGCTGTTCCTTCTGCTAGGAGACCTAGAGGGCTCAAAACGATTAGCCCCAAGAGGACCCAGCGGATTTTTTTGACAAATGAAGTCGTATTTTTTGTACTTGGTGTATACAATTCAGATGGGGCCACTTGTTTGACAAAGCGGTAAATCACATAGGTAAAGAAGGCTTCGACCCAGCCAGCTACCACAAGATGGGCAGCCATCATGGCAGGAATAGTGACTTCTAATCCATAAGGATTGTAGAGGGGTTGTCCAGCTTCGGATGCAATTAAGGGTTGTAATCCAAGTTCAATCCCTGTTAAGAGAGCTGCGGCGTTAATGGCGACATAAGAACTCACGATCACTCCAAGAGATTCATGATGGTGTTTGCGGAACCAACTGTAAATCCCGTAGCCGATAAAAGGCATGGCAACGGCCATATTGAAGATATTAGCTCCAAGGGCTAGGATTCCTCCATCTCCAAATAAGAAGGCCTGGAGGATCAGGGCGACAGATAAGGCTAGGGAAGCTGCATAGGGACCAATCAGGATAGCCAGAAGGGCACCACCGACAGCATGTGCCGTTGTCCCCCCTGGAACCGGGACATTAAACATCATTAACAAGAAGGATAAAGAAGCTGCAACGCCAAGCATAGGGGCCAACTCTTTATTTTCCTTTAATTGAACCTTGACTTTGGCAATGGATACGCCAATCGCAGGGGCAGCCGCCACAGCCAAGAGGGCACAACTTGCAGGACTTAAATAATTATCTGGGATATGCATCACAAATACTCCGATCTTTTTCTATCATACAGTTAACAGATTACCACATCGTAAAACCAAGTGTCGTTACAAAAGGAGTTTAACATTTGTTACTATTTCTAGAAAGAGGGCTATCTTGCTAAAAAATTAGTAGAAAGAAGGAGAAAAAACTAGTTTGAAGGGCTAGAAAGGCCTTTTTAAGGTGAATTTAAATAAAATTATTGGTTCTATATCGAAATAGTTGACGGATGTAACGAACAGTGATACAATGACTGTGGTATTTCGATATAGAAATAAAAAGGAGACAAAATGGATAAGATGTTAGGAGGCTATCAAGCCATGCAAATTCGTCATTTGAATAGCCGTATCTTTCAAAAACTGCTGAGTAAGGAACCAGATGCCCAATACCGAAGTGAACAGGGGAAAATTTTAACGATTTTGTGGAAGCAAGAGTTGGAGTGCGCTACCGCAACTGATATCGCTCTTGCGACGGGTCTAGCCAATAATACATTGACCAGCATGGTTAAGAAATTGGAAGAACAAGGCTTGGTTACGATTCAACCTTGTACGCAGGATAAAAGGAAAAAATATATTTCTTTGACAGACCTCGGTTGGGCGCAAAAAGAAATTGGCGACCGTGTCAGCAAAGAACTGGGTGAGATTTTCTATCAAGGATTTTCGGATCAAGAAATCCGAGAATTTGAGGATTATCAAGAGCGGATTATCACAAATCTAAAAGCTAAAGAGAATGACATCTAGGGAAAGGATGTAACAGTTATGATTGGTATTACAGGGGTAACAGGGAAATTAGGTTCTTATGTGGCTAATCTTGTCGATAAGAAGGGAATCGCTTCAGTCCATCTAGCACGAAGCCCAGAGCGTGCAAAGATCTATGCGTCAGCGGAAATTCGTAAAATAGTGTATGCCAATACACCAGAGGTGGTTGAGTCCTTAAAGGGGATCGATATCTTGTTGATGGTTTCTGCTCGGGAAAATCCAGAGCGTGTCAAGGAACACAAGGACTTTTTAGATGCTGCAAAGCTAGCAGGAGTAGAGCATATCGTCTATACCTCCTTTTATGGGGCAGATGAGAAGGCAACTTTCACCTTGTCTCGAGATCATGCCCAGACGGAAGCCTATATCAAGGAGTTAGGGTTCACCTACACTTTTTTGAGAGATAATTTATACTTGGACTTCCTGATTGATATGGCGCTTGAAAATGGAGAGATTCGTGGTCCGGCAGGCAGTGGTCTCGTGTCAGCTGTTGCCCGTAAGGACACATCTAGGGTTGCAGCAGAAATTCTTTTAAATCCTAAGGAGTGGGAAAATCAAACCTTGAATCTGACAGGGCCAGAGGATCTTTCCATGGAAGAAATCGTAGCGCTTCTCTCAAAAGAGAGCGGTGACGCTATCGCGTATGTGGATGAAACAGTAGAAGAAGCTTATGAGTCACGGAAAAAATGGCCAGCACAAACTTGGGAGTACGATGCCTGGGTCAGCACCTATACAGCGATTAAAGCTGGGGAACAAGCTGGGGTTTCAACAGATATCGAAAAAGTTCTAGGGCATCCGGCAAGTAGCCTATTGGATACTCTTAGAGACAGAAAACTTATCGAGGAAGAATATGATTGAATATAAACATGTAGCCTTGCGCTACACGGATACAGACATTTTAAAAGATGTCAATCTCCGTATTGAAGATGGTGAATTTATGGTCCTCGTAGGCCCTTCAGGATCTGGAAAGACCACCATGATCAAGATGATTAACCGTCTTTTGGAGCCAACTGATGGCAATATCTATATGGATGAAAAACGCATCAAGGACTATGATGAACGCGAATTACGTCTGTCTACCGGCTATGTGCTTCAAGCCATTGCCCTATTTCCTAATTTGACAGTTGCGGAAAATATCGCTCTCATTCCTGAGATGAAGGGCTGGAGCAAGGAGCAGATTGCCTCTAAAACAGAAGAACTCTTGGATAAGGTAGGTCTGCCCACTACAGATTATGCTAATCGTTTACCAAGCGAGTTATCGGGTGGGGAGCAACAACGGATTGGCATTGTGCGAGCCATCATTGCAGAGCCAAAGATTCTATTGATGGAAGAGCCCTTTTCAGCCTTGGATGCTATTTCTCGCAAACAGCTACAGTCTCTTACCAAAGACTTGCACAAAGAATTTGGTATGACGACTATTTTCGTGACCCATGACACAGACGAAGCCTTAAAATTAGGCGATCGTATTGCGGTGTTACAGGAAGGAGAGATTGTGCAGGTGGCGGATTCTGAGACCATTCTAGCCCAACCGGCCAACGACTTTGTCGCAGATTTGTTTGGAGGTGCTCACCATGTCTAAACTAGTTGCAACCTTTCAAGAGCGTTTTGGAGACTGGCTTACTGCACTGGGGCAACATTTGCAACTGTCATTACTGACCCTGCTCCTTGCTATTTTTCTAACTGTTCCATTAGCTATTTATTTAAGTACACGCAAGAGAGCCAGCAACTGGATTTTACAGGTAGCTGGGATTTTCCAGACCATTCCTTCCATGGCCCTTTTGGGGCTCTTCATTCCCATTATGGGGATTGGAACGCTTCCGGCCTTGACAGCTCTCGTCATCTATGCCATTTTCCCCATCCTTCAAAATACCATCACCGGTTTACAGGGAATTGATCCAAGCCTTGAAGAAGCGGGGGTTGCCTTTGGGATGACCAAGTGGGAGCGCTTGAAGAAGTTTGAGATTCCCTTGGCCATGCCCGTCATCATGTCTGGGATTCGGACAGCAGCTGTGATGATTATCGGGACGGCTACTCTAGCCGCCTTGATTGGAGCAGGAGGACTCGGTTCCTTTATCCTTCTAGGGATTGACCGCAATAATGCCAGTCTGATTTTAATCGGTGCCCTGTCTTCTGCCTTCTTGGCCATCGCCTTTAACCTTCTTCTCAAATGGATGGAAAAGGCCAAATTGCGGACCATCTTTGCGGCTTTTGCGGTAATGGTTATCGGATTGGGAGCTAGCTATACGCCAAGTCTTCTTCCCAAACCGGAAAAAGAAAACCTGGTCATCGCTGGGAAGCTAGGTCCTGAACCGGAAATTCTAGCCAATATGTATAAGATTTTGATTGAAGAAAACACAGACATGACAGTGACTGTTAAACCAAATTTTGGAAAAACCACCTTCCTCTTTGAAGCTCTGAAAAAAGGGGATATCGCTATCTATCCAGAGTTTACAGGGACCGTGACCGAAAGTCTCCTCAAGCCGGCGCCGCAAGTCGACCATGATCCAGAAGCAGTCTATCGAGCGGCTCGAGATGGGATCAAGAAACAAGATGACCTAGCCTTGCTCAAACCCATGGCTTATCAAAATACCTATGCTGTTGCAGTCCCTAAGAAAATTGCCCAAGAGTATGGCCTCAAGACCATTTCAGATTTGAAAAAGGTGGAAGGACAACTCAAGGCAGGATTTACCTTGGAGTTTAATGACCGAGAGGATGGGAACAAGGGTTTGCAGAAGGTTTACGGACTTCATTTACAAGTCTCCACCATGGAGCCAGCCCTTCGCTACCAGGCGATCCAGTCCGGTGATATCCAGATCACAGATGCTTACTCAACGGATGCCGAGCTGGCTCGCTATGACCTGGTGGTCCTTGAAGATGATAAGCAACTCTTCCCACCTTATCAAGGGGCTCCCCTCATGAAAGAAGCTCTTCTTAAGAAACACCCTGAATTGGAAGCTGTTCTCAATCAGTTAGCTGGAAAAATCACAGCAGACCAAATGAGCCAGATGAACTACCAAGTCGGAGTAGAAGGCAAGTCAGCTAATCAAGTGGCACGTGACTTTTTGGTAAAAGAAGGGTTTATTAAAAATTAACAAACAATTCTCAAGTCTTCGCACTTGAGGATTTTTTGATAGAAAGCAATTTTAACCCTTTCAGCAAGCTTTTGGGTTAGAAGGGGAGACCTTCCTTCAAAAACTCTCCATTGAGTCTGGCTTGAAATTGTGTTACAATAAGCCTTGAAAATGAATGAAAGATTATGGAAATAAGCATGAAAATAAGACCAGTGATTGGAATTACAGGAAATGAAAAACCCTTCCCAGATGATCCAGACGCGAACATGAGCTATGCGGCGACTGGTTTTGTCGAAGCGGTCAAAGAGGCAGGAGGGATTCCCTTGATCTTGCCAATTGGAGATGCAGCCTTGGCTAAAGACTATATATCGATGATTGATAAGCTCATCATCACCGGTGGACAAAATGTCTTGCCCAAGTTTTATGGAGAAGAAATCACCATTGATAGCGATGACTACCTCTTAAAACGTGATCTTTTTGAGTTGGCCTTGATTGAGGAAGCGCGTGCGGCTAAAAAAGCTATCTTTACAGTCTGTCGTGGGACTCAACTCTACAATGTTGCATTGGGTGGAACGTTGCATCAAGATATTGAGGATCATTGGCAGGACAATCCAGGTCAGTACACCAGCCAAGAGCTGGTGACCAAGGATCAGACGATCTTGCAAGAAATCTATGGCAAGACCAGTCGCATCAATTCCTTTCACCATCAAAGTATCAAAGACTTGGCAGATGGCTTAGAAGTAATCGCGCGGGATCCCAAAGATGACGTCATAGAGGCGGTTCAATCCACAGATGAGAGTCGTTTTCTCGGCGTTCAGTGGCATCCGGAACTGCGTTTTGACAAGAGTCCTGCAGACCACAAACTCTTTGAATATGTTGTGAATGACTTATAATGAGGACTAGCTCTCTTAGGAATTTTTCTAAGGGAGCTTTTTCTTTAATCTGCGTAAGAAAGACTGTAAATTGTGCCTAGGTTTTGGGGGAGGATTCGCTACAATAGAGCTAGTAGAATGAGGAGGATTAGAACATGTTTCAATTTCCAAAGGATTTTTTATGGGGGAGTTCGACCTCGGGTCCACAGACAGAAGGGCGTCTAGATCAGGATGGAAAAGGTGACAATCTCTGGGATTACTGGTATAGGATCGAACCCAATCGCTTTTATCAAGGGCAGGGACCAGAGAAAACATCCACTTTTTATGAACACTGGGAAGACGACCTGGATCTCTTGTTAGAAACCGGTCACACAGCTTTTCGGACGTCTATTCAGTGGTCCCGCATTTTCCCAGAAGGCCGAGGGGAGATCAATCAAGCGGGTGTCGATTTCTACCGTCGTGTCTTTGAAAAGATTAAGGAAAAAGGGATTCACCTCTTGGTTAACCTCTATCATTTTGATTTGCCGATGGCTCTCCAAGAGCAGGGCGATGGTTGGGAAAACAAGGAAACCGCCTATGCTTATCAAGAATATGCGCGTTTTTGTTTCAAGACCTATGGGGATCTGGTCGACCAGTGGATCACCTTTAATGAACCCATTGTCCCTGTGGAGTTTGGTTATTTTTATGATGCCCATTTTCCTCATAAGGTAGATGCAGCTGCAGCTGTAAAAGTAGCCTACCACACCCAGTTAGCAAGCTCTCTAGCGGTCAAGGCCTGTCACGAGGTGGATCCCAATTCCCGGATCGGGATTGTGCTCAATCTGACACCAGCCTACCCTCGGAGCCAGCATCCAGAAGATGTTAAAGCCGCTCATATCGCCGAGCTCTTTCAAGCCAAATCTTTTTTAGATCCTTCTGTTCTTGGCCATTATCCCCAAGAATTAGTGGAGATCTTGCGGGAGCGTGATCTCTTGCCAGATTATGATCCCTTTGAGTTGCGCTTGATGGAGGAAAATACCGTCGACTATCTAGGTGTTAACTATTACCAACCACTCCGTGTGGCAGCTCCTCGTTATACTCCGAATCCAGCTTCTCCCCTACTCTTTGAGCAATTTTATGAACCCTATGTCATGCCAGGCCGCAAGATTAATCCCCACCGTGGTTGGGAAATCTATGAGCAAGGCCTGTATGACATTGCTCAAAATATTAAGGAAAACTATGGCAATATCGAGTGGATTTTGACAGAAAATGGGATGGGAGTCGAAGGTGAGGAAAAATTCCGCGAGGATGGGGTGATCCAAGATGACTACCGGATTGACTTTGTCAAAGATCATCTTCGTGAGCTCCACCGGGCTATTCAAGATGGTGCCAATTGTAAAGGTTATTTGATCTGGACTTTTATTGACTGCTGGTCATGGCTCAATGGCTACAAGAACCGCTATGGTTTAGTTGAATTGGATCTTGAGAGTCAAAAACGTACCCTCAAAAAATCCGGCCATTGGTTCCGTGAATTGAGTCAGCAAAATGGATTTGAAGAATAGAAAAAACAGAGAGTGGGACAGAAATCGGTCATTCGTTAGAATTCGATTTCGTCGTCCCACCTCCGCACAGTTGAGTAGGGCTGTAAAAGCTGATGAAATCAGCGTAGTAGAGTCCACTCAACCACTGCGTCTTTCACGACAATCCAAAAACAACTAAGAGGCTAGGACTTTTGTCCCAGCCTTTTTTCTTAACCCTTTCTTAAGTAGACCAATTTTCTTATAATTCCTAGTTGACAAACTGGAAGAAGCATTGTATACTGACTCCGCTGGTTACTTTTTTGGCAAATTAGACTAGACCAATTTCGAAGTAACTTAGAAATCGACCATGGGTCGTTTGACTAAGTAAAGGGGAAAGTATAGCAAGGCTATATCGTAAAGACTATGTGCGGAATCGTTGGTGTTGTAGGAAATACAAATGCAACTGATATTTTGATTCAAGGACTTGAAAAACTCGAATACCGAGGTTATGACTCTGCAGGTGTTTTTCTGGCTAGTGAAGGCAAGAGCCAATTGGTAAAGGCAGTTGGCCGCATTGCAGAATTGTCAGCTAAGGCAGAAGGTGTTGAAGGGGAAGCGGGAATTGGACATACCCGTTGGGCCACTCATGGAAAACCAACTGAAGACAATGCCCACCCACACCGTTCGGAGACAGGTCGTTTTGTTTTGGTACACAATGGCGTCATTGAAAACTACCTTGAAATCAAGGAAGAATACCTAGCTGGTCATCATTTCAAGGGGCAAACAGATACAGAAATTGCCGCCCACTTGATCGGAAAATTTGCTGAAGAAGAGGGCTTGTCTACGCTTGAAGCCTTCAAAAAAGCTCTCCACATCATCCGAGGAGCCTATGCCTTTGCTTTGATGGACGCAGAAGATCCAAGCACCATCTATGTGGCAAAAAATAAATCACCACTCTTGATTGGTCTTGGCGATGGTTACAATATGGTCTGCTCAGATGCCATGGCCATGATTCGTGAGACCAACCAATATATGGAAATCCATGACAAAGAGTTGGTCATCGTCAAAGCAGACAGCGTTGAAGTCCAAGACTACGACGGAAATCGTCGTGAGCGCACTAGCTACACGGCTGAACTTGACTTATCAGATATCGGTAAGGGGACTTATCCATACTACATGCTCAAGGAAATCGACGAGCAACCAACTGTGATGCGTAAACTCATCCAAGCTTACACAGATGAGGCAGGTCAAGTAGTGGTAGAGCCAGCTATCATCAAAGCGGTTCAAGAAGCAGACCGCATCTATATCCTTGCGGCTGGTACCTCTTACCATGCTGGATTTGCGTCTAAAAAAATGTTAGAAGAATTGACAGATACCCCAGTGGAACTCGGTATTTCCTCTGAGTGGGGCTATGGAATGCCACTTCTTAGTAAGAAACCACTCTTCATCTTTATCAGTCAATCTGGTGAAACAGCTGATAGTCGCCAGGTATTGGTCAAAGCAAATGAAATGGGCATTCCAAGCTTGACAGTAACCAATGTTCCAGGATCTACTCTTTCACGTGAAGCAGACATGACTATGTTGCTCCATGCGGGTCCTGAAATTGCGGTCGCTTCCACCAAGGCTTATACGGCTCAAATCGCAGCCCTTGCCTTTCTTGCAAAAGCTGTTGGGGAAGCCAATGGCAATGAAAAGGCCAAAGCCTTTGATTTGGTGCACGAATTGTCTATCGTTGCCCAATCGATCGAATCAACCCTTTCAGAAAAAGAAGCGATCGATGAAAAAGTCCGCGGCTTGTTGGAAACAACCCGCAATGCTTTCTATATCGGACGTGGCCAAGATTACTATGTTGCCATGGAAGCCAGTCTGAAACTAAAAGAAATTTCTTACATCCAATGTGAAGGCTTCGCAGCGGGTGAGTTGAAACACGGGACCATTGCTTTGATCGAAGACGGTACACCGGTCATTGCTCTCTTATCTGATCCAGTCCTAGCCAGCCACACACGTGGAAATATCCAAGAAGTGGCAGCACGTGGGGCTCATGTCTTAACCATTGCAGAAGAAAATGTTGCTAAAGAGACAGATGATTTAGTCTTGACGGCGGTTCACCCTTATCTCTCTCCAATCTCAATGGTGGTGCCAACCCAATTGATTGCTTACTTTGCAACCCTTCATCGTGGACTCGATGTCGACAAACCACGGAACCTTGCTAAGTCTGTAACGGTTGAATAAACTTGTCTATATAGAAAAAACGAGGCTGGGACAAAAGTCCCAGCCTCTTAATTGTTTTTGGATTGTCTAGCAAGACGCAGTGGTTGAGTGGGCTCTACTACGCTGATTTCATCAGCTTTTATAGCCCTACTCAACTGTGCGGAGGTGGGACGACGAAATCGAATTCCAACGAATTACCGATTTCTGTCCCACTCTCATTTGTTTTATTTATCAAAACCTTGCAAGGCTTTGAGGCGTTCTTCTGTTTGTCCCTTGGCATCTAGTTTTTTACCTTGGTAAACAGCAGATTCCCATGATCCGTACATTGGATTTGGGAAGATGATGAATTTTTCACCAAATTCTTTTTGCAATTCGTCCAATTTCTTGTCGCGATCAGCTTCAGATGTCTTAGAGAAGTCTGCAAAGTCCACTAGGTTGTCCCCAAAGAGCAAGACAAGATTGGTCTTTTCTTGCACAGCTTGGCGACGGCCTTCTTTTGATTTGACACCATCTTCTAAGAACATGAGGTGGTCACGTCCTTGAACCGGAATTCCCTCTTTTTCAAGATTCTTGATGGTATCATCTACTTGAGAGGTTGTACGGTCAGAAATGTAGTAGATTTGAACCCCATTTTGATCCGCATATTGAAGAAAATCTTTAGCACCTGGCACCGCTTTTGCGGCGGCTTTTTTCACCCAAACATCCCAATCTTTAGGATTGAAGGCCGTACCATCTTTGACGTTTTGAACTTGGTAAGGGCTGTTGTCTAAAACAGTTTCATCCAAGTCTAATACGATTGAGTATGGCTTATCAGAAGGCGTTTGGAGGATCTCTTTCAAACGGTCAGTAGCGACATTGTAGCCTTGTAAATACAAAGCCTTGGTTTCTGCTGCCTTTTGGTACCAGAGAACAGACATGGTATTTTCTTGTGAACGCTGCTGATCATAGGTCATCGTCACCTGATTTTTAGGGCTGCTTGCTTTTGTCTCTTGCGTTTTGTTGGTGTTGCTTCCACAACTTGTCAGTAAAATGACAGAAGCAAGAGCAGAAACGATGGTAAAGGTGGTTTTTGTTGTTTTCATAAACCGTACACTCCTTAAAATTTTTCTATAAAAATTATACTCTTTTCAATCTTGCATGACAAGAAAGAGGAGAAGGGGATCCAGGGAATGGTAAAATGAATAGGAAGTAAGAAATGTTGATATGAAGGGCTTTTTCACCTCAATAGATGCCATTTTTCATCTTAAAAGAAGGGGTATAGTTTTATATTATAACCGGATCAAGAAAAGATCAAAGAGGTTCTTTTTTTCTAAAATGAAAAAATAGAGAAAGATACTCGCAAGTCCCTATTTTCAAGGGCTTGCGTTTTTTTGATGATTTTCTCAATAAAGAAATTTTAAGGCTTTGATAGGGAAAATATATTAGTCAGCTACTTTTCGAGGTGATATCATGGTTACAAATTCCAGAAGGGAAGCAGTCAGTCAGTCTTCCTTTTGGAGAAGATATTGAGGAGGTTTCACAGTATGAGTAAAAAAGAGTTGGTGCTTCGTGCCATTCGAGGTGAAAAAGTTGAGCGAATCCCTGTAGGATTTTGGTTCCATTATGTGACTCAAGAAGAAAAAGAATTGGGTCTCGACAATCCAGTCGTACTTGAAAAAAGTATTAAAGGACACCAACACTATGTTGAAAAAACATCCCCTGATTTTGTCAAGATTATGAGCGATGGCTTCTTCCGCTATCCGAGTGCCCTTTATTCGAGAGAAATCACATCGATCCAAGAATTGAAGGACATTCAACCGATTGGGGAGCATCATCCTTGGATTGAAAAACAAATTGAAGTGGTCAAGGAAATTCGTTCCCATTTCCATGAGGAGATTGTTTCGTTCTACAATATCTTCTCGCCCATCTCTTATTTGAAACGCTGGTTCCGGACGGATCAATCCCGTGGAGACCAAGTGATTGCGGCCTTTCTCAAAGAAGATCCAGAAACCTTGGCCCATATCCTTGATGTGATCGCAGGAGATATCGCCATTCTTAGTCGCCGCTTGATCCAAGAAGCAGGAGTGGAAGGCATTTACTTCTCAACCCAGCAGGTTCAAGATGAGCGCGTGACAGAGGAAGAATACCGCAAGTTCATTGAACCTAGTAACATCGCTGTCCTAGAAGCGGCTAATGAAGCGGGTGGCATCAATATCCTTCATATCTGTGGTTTTGAAGGGGCCAGCAATGAAGTGGAACTCTTCAAGGATTATCCAGCTCAGGTCATTAACTGGGCGACCCATCATGAAGGCCTTAGCTTGGCCACAGGTCGTAAACTTTTCGGCGATCGCGCCGTTTTGGGTGGCTTTGTCAATGGCAAGAAAGGTTTGCTCTACCAAGGGGAACGAGAAGCGATCGAGCAAGAAACGCGTCGCTTGGTGGCAGAAGCCGGAAGTCGTGGTTTGATCCTTGGAGCAGACTGTACCGTGCCAGATGATTTCCAATTGGAACGCTTAGATTGGGTACGTAAAGCAGCTGTATTGTAAGAAGAAAGGAGAGGGAGATGAAAAAGATCAATGTATGGTGTATCCTGGTAACCGTTTTGTTTTTGCTTCTAGGGCTGAGTAAAGCCACTCTAGCAAGCAGTCAGGGGAAAGCAAAAAAAGATCCAGATATGGCAAGACTGGAGAGAATTCCAGCCCATAGTCTCTCCCTCCTTCGCCCATCTGATCTAGCAGGAATTCTTCTTCTCGAAGATCAGTGATAAAAAAAGATGAAGAACTTGATAAAAAATATATATTAGTCAAAGCATCATTGAAGTGATAAGATAACAAACAAGAAATGAATAGAACGAGGTAAGAACATGTCAGCAAAAAGAGAATTAGTGTTAAAAGCTTTTAAAGGAGAAGCGGTTGACCGTGTGCCAGTTGGATTTTGGCATCATTTTACAACAGAAGAAGAATGGTTGAAAGGATTTTCTAATCCGGAAATTATTGAAAAAAACCTCAATGGCCATAAAAACTTCCTTCACAAGGTCAAACCAGACTTTGTCAAACTCATGAGTGATGGTTACTTTGCTTATCCAAACCCAGCCATTCACAAAGGCCTTGAAAATATCTCTGACTTAGCAGGGATTGAACCACTTGGAGCAGATCATCCATGGATCACAGAGCAAGTAGAGCTCGTTAAAAAAATCCGTACCGGTTTTGAAGAAGACATTGTGGCTATCTACAATATCTTTGCTCCGGTGACCTACTTCAAATGGTTGGTTGGAGAAGTTTCAGGAGGAGATGACTTGATCGCAAACTTCATCGATCAAGATGCAGCAACTCTTAAAAAAGTATTGGATACAATTGGCCAAGATATTGCAAGTTTGAGCCAACGAATCATCAAAGAAGCAGGAGCAGACGGGATCTACCTCAGTGTTCAAAGTATCCAAGATGCGCGGGTTACACAAGAAGTTTATAAAAACATTATTGCACCGAGTGAACTCCATGTCTTAGAGGCAGCCAATGAAGCCGGTGGCGTAAATATTCTTCATATCTGTGGTTATGAAGGAGCTCGCAATGATATCCATCTCTTCACAGACTACCCAGCCCAAGTCATTAACTGGGCAGTCGGACCAGAAGGAATCAGCCTAGCAGAAGGACGCGAAATCTTCGGTGGACGCACGGTTCTTGGTGGTTTTGAAAATGGCAAAAATGGTCTTCTCTACACAGGAGACAAGGCTGCGATCCAAGCAGAAACCAAACGCATCATCGCAGAAACAGGAACGACAGGATTGGTCATTGGTGCCGATTGTACCATTCCAAGTGACATTGATGAAGAACGAATAGAATGGGTTCGTGAAGCTGCAGCAGAATAAGGAAAATAGAAAGAGGGAGAACAGAGTATGAGTAAAAAAACATGGATTATCGGTGGGGTGGCAGTTCTTGCCATTGCAGGTGCAACTATTCTTGGACGGAGCTTGAACCATGCAAACGACAGCAAAGGCTCAACAGGATCGAACAAGGTAACAACCTTGAAAGTAGCCCACACTCAAAACTATGTACCGTATGATTTCGTTGATGAAAAAGGAGAATCAGATGGCTATGAAGTAGCCGTTCTCAAAGCCATTGATGAAAAACTACCAGACTACAAGTTTGAGTACACTGGAACAAGTGATGACGATCTCTTGATCGGTCTAGAATCTGGTAAATACGATATCGGAACCAAAGGAGCTTGGTATACCGAAGAACGTGCCAAGAAATTTATCATTCCAAAAGAACCAATTGGAGCAAGTATCATCGGATTTACTGTACGAAAAGAAGATGCGGATAAATACAAGAACATTGATGACTTCGCTAAAGAAAAAGGAAAATTGGTTCCAATTTCACCACAAAATGCACAATGGAATGTTATTAAAGAATACAATGAAAAACATAAGGACCAACAAATCGAATTAACAGCTGCGGAATCTTTCAAAGTGGCAGATGCCTATGCTTGGGTTCTTGAAGGACGTTACGATGCCTTCTTTGACATCAAACTTTCCTTTGAAAAAGCTGTCACAGATAAAGATGGTTCTTACCACCAATATGCGGACAAACTGAGCTGGTTTGCCTACAAAGGAATTCCAACTTACCCATTGATCCATAAGGATAAGAAAAACGAAAAATTTGCGGAAGCATACAGCAAGGCTATCAAAGAATTAGAAAAAGATGGGACACTTGCTAAATTGTCGAAAAAATATTTCGGTGAAGATGTCTTCAGTTATGTAGATAAAGAGAAATAAGATGGAACTGGGTGCGCATAGCCCCAGCTTCCTTATTTCTATACGGATACAGAAAGGAAAAGAAACATGGTCTCATACGACATTTCCAAGGTTTGGTCATTTCTTCCAACCTTGGTCCAAGCTCTACCAGCGACCCTAGCTTTGATGGTTTTAACGACGGTTCTCGGTTCTGCATTTGGCTTGGTTTTGACCTGGGCACAAGTATCAGAAGATAAGGTAGGAGCGGGTCTAGCCAAAGGCTATGTCTTTACCTTGCGTTGTACCCCTCCGATTGTCTTGCTCTTTTTGGTCTTTTATGGACTGCCCCAATTTTTGAACTGGTGGTTGGGCATTGACATTGACCACTGGTCCAAGTTTGTCTTTGTCCTGGTTGCCATGTTTCTTCTCTTTGCCGCTATGATCTCTGAGGTCTTCAAGGCAGCCTATTTGGCCATTCCAAAAGGTCAGATGGAAGCGGGCTTGAGTATCGGCTTGACGCCAGCTCAAACCATTTGGCGGATTGTCCTTCCCCAAGCCTTTCGCGTGGCTCTTCCAAATATGACGACTGCCATCTTGAACCTCATGCGCGATGCCGCTTTGGCTTATACCATTGGCTTTATCGATATCATGGGAGCAGGCAACAACTTGATCAGCCGCAATCTTGGGAATTATTCCCTCGAAACGTATACAGCTGTAGCAGTAATCTACTGGGGAATTGCCCTTGTGATCTCCTTCTCCGCTCAACTCCTTGAGAAACGACTCAGTGTAACAGAAAGGTAGCTTATGGATTTCAATTTTATTAGTAAAGCATTTCTAGCCACCTTGGGTGGTGTTCCAGTGACCCTTCTGATCATGGTTGTATCGATTCTCTTGAGTTTTCTTCCAGCCCTCTTTTTGGCACTCGGTCAGATTTATAAGGTCAAAGGTGTTCGCAGTTTCTCAGTGATTTACTTAGCCTTTATCCGCGCGACGCCTCCGATTCTCTTGATTCTCTTCTTTTATAGTCTCTTTCCCAGCCTCTTAAATAGCTTTTTTAAGAGTATTGGTAGTCACTTTAATGTCTTTGAGATCAATCCCATTTACTATGCCTTTATCATCTTTAGCTTGATGACAACGGGAAGTCTGACTGAAATTCTACGGTCAGCCATTCTGACGGTGGATAAGGGCCAGCTAGAAGCAGCGCAAGCCATTGGTTTGACTAATCGCCAAGCCTATATCCGCATTGTTTTTCCACAAGCCTTGCGTGCAGCCCTTCCCAATTTGTGTAACTTGGTTATCAACTTGGTCAAAGGAACTTCCCTTGTCTTTGTCATGACCATCAAGGATATTACCGCCATTGCCAAGGTAGAAGCCTCTTATGGCTATCAATATTTTGAATCCTATCTAGTGATTTTTATTCTTTATATTGTCATTTGTGGGGTGATTCAGTGGGGATTCAATCGCTTAGAAAAACGCCTGACACTCGCATAGAAGAAGGAGAAATAAGAAGATGTTAGAAGTAGAACACGTATCGAAAAAATTTAAGGACCACCAGGTCCTGGTAGATGTTAATCTCAAGGTCAACCAAGGGGATGTGGTCGTTATTTTGGGGCCATCTGGATCAGGAAAAACAACCTTCCTTCGCTGCCTTAACCACTTGGAAAAGGCAGATACAGGGCACCTCACCCTAGGTGGAAAAGAGTATGACCTCTCAAAACTCAGCAAAAAAGAGATTCTAGAAATCCGCCAAAAGACAGCCTTTGTCTTCCAGCATTACAATCTCTTCGCTAACAAAACAGCGCTTGAAAATATCTTAGAAGGCCTGGTTGTAGCCCGTAAGATTCCAAAAGAAGAAGCCATCCAACGGGCAGAATCAGCCCTTGAAAAAGTTGGTCTCCTCGCTTATAAGGATTACTATCCTTCTCAATTGTCAGGGGGCCAGCAGCAGCGGATCGGAATCGCGCGTGCCATTGCAGTGAAACCAGACGTGATCTTGCTAGACGAGCCGACTTCAGCGTTAGACCCAGAGTTGGTCGGGGATGTCTTAGATGTCATGAAGCAATTGGCCCAAGAAGGAGTGACAATGGTTGTCGTAACCCATGAGATGGGCTTTGCGCGTGATGTGGCCAACCACGTTATCTTTATGGATGGCGGACACATCATCGAAGAAAATGAACCGCATGAATTCTTTAATAGTCCAAAGGAAGAGAGAACCAAACAATTCCTTTCACGGATTTTATCCGATGCCACTTATAGCGTCGAATATATGATTTAACAAGAGACACACCTATGAAGGGTGTGTTTTTTTGGACTCTGGAAAAAAATTTTAAAAATTGGCTCATTTTTTAAAAATCATTACGAATAATATAAGTGAGAGGGAACATATGACTGATAAAAAACAACGATTAGTGCTACTATTTTTACTGACTTTATTTCTAGGAGGTTGCAGTCTTTTTACGGATAAAGCTGCTGAGAGAAAGGAAATGATTCAGATTGCAGAAAGCACGAAAATGGAGCGAGCGATAAAACACTTGTTAATCAGTATCGATCCGAAAGCTTTCACTTCAGAAGGAGTCATTCACTCCTATACCCTGATAAAAGGTGAATTGAAATACAATCCAATGGGAGGCATGAATGTCTCTCTCGTTATCAACGGCGATAAAAAGTTAACGATCGATACGACTGTTCAAATGGAAGATTCAGGACAGTTCGAAGCAGGTAGTTACGGTATTTCAGCAAAATTAAGTGATCTGTTAAGTGAAGCAGAAGAGGATGGGAAATAAACTCATTCAGGTAAACACCCCTAATATAAGTAAATAGAAACATTTCTGAATCAGAACCAATATATTACATTAATAGCTAGTGCTTGTAACGATTTGGCAACATTTTTTAACAAAAGTAACATTTCAGGTATGAATAGAATTTTGTATAATAAATTCTAAGAAACCTGAAGAAAGAATGGGAAGAAGATGAAAAAAAGTAAATTTATTTTGTTGTTAATGGTAGTATTTAGCCTAAGCTTAGGAGGCTGTAGTTTTTTCAATGGACAATCTGCCAAGAAACAAGAAATGATTCAAATCGCAGAGAGTAAGAAGATGAAAGTGGCGATTGAAAAATATTTAAAAAAACTGGACCCGGAAGCACTGACTCCAAATGGGAAAATAAAGACTTATAGGATTTTAAAAGATAAATTAAAATATAACCCAATGGGAGGAATGATTCTAGAGGTAGTCATTAACAATGATGATACATTATTAATCAATATGACAGTTCAAGAGGAAGATTCAGGGGAATATACCGTTGCAGCGTCTGGAATGCCAAAAAAGTTAACGAGATTAATAAGAGGAGAAAGTGATGGTCATTAATTCTAATTTTTCGGATCTTCAACATCAGAAAACATCTTTATTAGAATATCAACCGTTAGAAATGGGGCAAGATTATTCTATTAACGATGGAGATGATTATATTGGTAACTTAGCTCACATCTATGATAGTGTAAATGGCAATGAAGAACAGGTCTTCGTACTAACGGATAGTGGCAAGGGTGTTGAACAAGATCCAGTCCCCTATACTGCTTCAGATGATGCGCGAGCCCAGATCCATGACGTGACAGTTTTGATGAAGGGATCTGAAACTGAAACAAGTACACAAAAATTACTCCATGATACATTTACAGATTGGGTAGGGACAGATTTGCCAGCAGCTTCCAATATTTTGAACCCTGGTGGTGCAAGTGAGTATGCAACCGAATATGCGAAGAATTATGCGCGAGATAAGGCTAAAGATAGTTTTAACAATGCTGTAGAAGCTTTTGAAGATGCAATTATTCCTACATCTGTTAATCTTCCACCGGAGGCCACTCCCGTTGGTAGGTTCATACAAAAAGCGATGGACAATCCTGTCAGCAATTTCGTACAGGAAAAAGCATCAGATATGGTCGGCTTTTTTGCAGAAAGAACAGTCGAAGAACAGGTTAAATTTCCTGCTTTAATGGGAGCTGCTTTTTTAAAAAAATACAATGATGAAAACGAGACTTTCCCGCCTCCGCAATTTAAAGATGCTGCAGCTCATTTGAAAGAGGTGATCCGAAAATATCCCAATGCCAAGATTGATCTATACGGTCACTCTCTGGGTTCTATGAATATTCAGTATGCGCTTGCCTGTTTGACGGAAGAGGAAGCTTCTCATATTGGGACCGTACACCTATATAATGGCCCTAATGCCTATCCTATCCTAACACCCGAGCAAAAAGCGCGTATAGATGCGCTGAAGTACAAAATCTACAACCACATTGACCATAAAGATTTGGTTAGCTTGGGCTATCAGGATTCTGGAAGCAAGGAATCCAGTGGGATTGTCAAGCACCTCAAAACTAATGATTTAAAAAATACTGGCCTGCAACATATGATGCATGGTTATATCTATGATAAGAATGGAAATTTGGTTCTTGAAAAGGGAACGGAAGCCATCACTCGGAAGGAAATCATCGAAGAGAGGATGAAGGTTTACTATCGCCTAAAGGATAAATTACAAAAAACAGGTGGTGGACTGAGTTCAAGTGAACGGATTTATCTTGATGCTTTGCAGGCGCGCTTGGCTTCTGATGAGCTGATTCGAGTAGTGGATGAAGGGCTGGAGCAAGCACAGAAATCTAAGGTACAACTGGATACGGATTTAGAAGCTTTGGAGAAAGTATTACAGACCGTTCCGAAAGGCTTCATTCTCAATCTTGCGGAAGTAGAAGAGGCCTATGCACAGGCTGGTGCAACAAGGCAAACAGTTGTCACTGAAGTAAGAGAAAGGTTTGACAATCGTTTGGCTGCATATCAGTCCTTATCGAATGAATTCCATGCTTTAAACGAGCAAGTGAATGCAGGAATTGAGCTCTTAAAAGCAAAAGATCAAGAAATAGCAGGAGAAATGAACCAGTGGGAACAACTAGCTTATTAATTTCATCTACTCTTTCGAAAAAGGAAAAGAAACTAGATCATTTGGAAAGAGAGTTCCAAAAAGCGCGCTTGGAGCTAGATGAAAAGCGTTGCTTAGTAGAAAGAAAACAGCAGCTCTTTACCCAGATGCTGGAAGAAGAGTATGCGATGGCAGCTTCCTTCTTACAAGAGCAGGAAGTTGATAACAGTTGTGGATGGGAGTCCCTCCATCGCTGTATCGAAGAGTATGATCTCGAAGCTAGGGAAGCTGCACAAGTAGCCTTAAAACAGATCGAAATCGAGGAAGAGAATTTATGGCAATCCTACCGGAAAGATAGACGTCAACTGGAAGAGGAGTTTGAACAAGATAAAGTTTCATAGTATAGAAGAGGAGGAAGTATGGGTGATAGTCCAGTCAAAGATTTTTTTGATTTAGATATGAAAGATAAGATGAGGATCATCGAAAGCCGAAAGAAACTTGAAAAAGATTTAATCCGTGTTGTCTATGCGCCCGTTTTATTGACCTGCAAGGCAGGAGTTGAGAAGCGTTACAATGATGGATTGACTGCGATTACAACAGTAGCCGAAGAAGATGTCCAGGTAGTCGGAAAGCAACTGGACCAATCCATGGTGGGTCAATTTGCTAAAAATGTACAGACGGCTATTCAAGAAAAAGCTGGGAAATTTAAATCTATCTAGCCAAGTACTTCTATTTAAATGTGGAATCTGGAGTGACATCCAGATTTTTTTAAAAAATTTTTAAAAATTATGTAAAAAATGTTGACAAAGAAATCAGTCTGCGTTATAATAATTTATGTAAACAAAAGAGGTTGAAAAAACCTACTGGTTTACAAGATCAATAGTGGAAAGGAGATGGTGATATGCTATTTCCAGAATTAAGACAACTAATTGATAAAAGGAAAAATAGAAACTGTTAGCCTGTAGGGCTATTATTTAATAAATAAATTAAAATTATGTAAACAATCGAACAGCAGCCAATTGGTCTGCTAATTTTCAAGAATGAATTAAAATTATGTAAATTAGAGGTATACAATATGAATAACAACTTTAACAATATGGATGATCTTTTCAATCAACTAATGGGAAATATGGGTGGTTTTCGTTCTGAAAGCCGTCGCTACATGATCAACGGTCGTGAAGTGACACCAGAAGAATTTGCTATCTACCGTCAAACTGGTCAACTTCCAAATGAAGGAAGCGAGCAAGTGCAACACCGTCAAGGTAAAGGAATGAAACAAGATGGGATCCTTGCAAAACTTGGTCGTAACTTGACCGAAGAAGCTCGTGAAGGAAAATTGGATCCAGTCATCGGACGTAATAAAGAAATTCAAGAAACTGCTGAAATCTTGTCTCGTCGTACCAAGAACAACCCTGTCCTTGTAGGGGATGCCGGTGTTGGTAAAACAGCAGTTGTAGAAGGTTTGGCACAAGCTATTGTGAACGGGGATGTTCCAGCTGCTATCAAGAACAAAGAAATCATCTCGATTGATATTTCTGGTCTAGAAGCTGGTACGCAATACCGTGGTAGCTTTGAAGAAAATATTCAAAATCTGATCCAAGAAGTCAAAGCTATGGGAAATGTCATTCTCTTCTTTGATGAAATCCATCAAATCCTTGGTGCAGGTAGCACAGGTGATGGTCAAGGATCTAAAGGTCTTGCGGATATCATTAAACCTGCTCTTTCACGTGGGGAATTGACAGTCATTGGGGCAACTACTCAAGATGAATACCGTAATACCATCTTGAAGAATGCGGCTCTTGCTCGTCGTTTCAACGAAGTGAAAGTCAATGCTCCATCAGCTGAAGATACTTTCAAGATTCTCCAAGGGATCCGTGATCTTTATGAAAAACACCACAATGTCATCTTGCCAGATGAAGTTTTGAAAGCAGCGGTTGATTATTCGATCCAATACATTCCACAACGTAGCTTGCCTGATAAGGCCATTGACTTGGTCGATGTGACAGCTGCTCACTTGGCAGCCCAACATCCTGTAACAGATGTCCATGCTGTGGAACATGAAATTGAAGAAGAAAAAACCAAACAAGAAGAAGCTGCTGCTAAAGAAGATTACGAAGCAGCTTTGAAAGCAAAAGTTCGTATCGAAGAACTTGAAAAGAAAATTGCCAACCACACAGAAGACCATAAGGTAACAGCAACAATCAACGATGTGGCTGAATCAGTAGAACGGATGACGGGTATTCCAGTATCTCAAATGGGTGCAACTGATATCGAACGTTTGAAAGATATGGGTCATCGTTTGCAAACTAAGGTTATCGGTCAAGATAAAGCCGTTGAAGCAGTGGCACGTGCTATCCGTCGGAACCGTGCAGGTTTTGACGAAGGTAACCGTCCAATCGGTAGCTTCCTCTTTGTAGGTCCTACTGGTGTCGGTAAGACTGAGTTGGCTAAACAATTGGCTCTTGATATGTTCGGTACCAAAGATGCTATCATTCGTTTGGACATGTCAGAATATAGCGACCGCACAGCTGTTTCTAAATTGATTGGTACGACAGCTGGTTATGTTGGATATGATGACAATAACAATACCTTAACAGAACGTGTTCGCCGTAACCCATACTCAATCGTTCTTCTTGACGAAATTGAAAAGGCGGATCCTCAAGTGATCACCCTTCTCCTTCAAGTTTTGGATGATGGTCGTTTGACAGATGGTCAAGGGAACACGGTAAACTTCAAGAATACAGTGATTATCGCCACTTCAAACGCTGGCTTTGGTTACGAAGCTAACTTGACAGAAGATGCGGATAAACCAGAACTTATGGATCGTTTGAAACCTTACTTCCGTCCAGAATTTTTGAACCGTTTCAATGCTGTCATCGAATTCTCACACTTGAGCAAGGAAGACCTTTCTAAGATTGTTGATTTGATGTTGGTAGATGTCAATAAGACCCTTTCTAAGAAGGAAATTGACTTGGCAGTGAGCGATGCAGCCAAAGAATATATGACTGAAGAAGGTTATGATGAAGTGATGGGTGTTCGTCCACTCCGTCGGGTAGTTGAACAACAAATCCGTGACAAAGTCACAGACTTCCACTTGGATAACTTGGATGCCAAACATCTTGAAGCTGACATGGAAGATGGTGTACTTGTGATCAGAGAAAAAGATACCAAGAAAGAAGAAAATACGGATAAAGAAGCAGAATAACTTCTGACAGTGATAGAAAAAATGGGGACTGCTATAATATAGCAGTCTTTATTTTTTCTTCCCACCCGGGGGAAATTATTCGCCTGATAGAATCGAAAACACCAAAAATGTGCAAAAAAATATTAATAATTAGGGAAAATCATAGGAATTAAGCAAATTTATTAATAAATAAAGAAAATAAGTATATAATCTATAAAGTAAAAAAATTTGAGGAATGGAAGTATGATGAACAATACAATTGATATCTACTCAACTCCCGAATACAAAAAGGTTGAAGCTGTTGTGCAGTTGATGGTAGATGGTCGTTTAACGAGCTACCGTGTTGCAACTGAAACCAATATCAGCAAAATGAGCTTAGCGACTTTGACCAAGGGAACGAGTAAAATTAAAAATATTACCTATCAAACAGCCTTGGCCTTGATTGATTGGTATGATGAGAATCATGAAAAGTATGGCATTGAGATTGACTAGTCAGTAGCCCACTTTTCGTGGTTTTTTTCTTTTTCATCAAAACTTGCCTCCTCTTTGAGACTGGAGTCTGATTTGCTTGAAGAGGATGGGAAAACTTGAAAAGACAGGCGAAATTTGATATAGTATAGCATATATGAAAATTAAAGGAGAAACATATGCAAGGCGGAAGTTTGCTAATTATGCTCGTTCTTATGGTCGGTTTGATGTACTTCATGAGCCGTAGCCAAAAGAAACAGTACCAAAAACGGATGGAAAGTTTGAATAAACTTCAAAAAGGAAATGAAGTCATCACGATTGGTGGCTTGTACGGAACTATTGATGAAGTCGATACAGAACGCAAGACGGTTGTCTTGGATGTTGATGGTGTCTACCTGACCTTTGAATTAGGAGCGATCAAAACAGTTCTTCCTGTATCAGAAGGAATCTCAGCCACTGCTACAGAAGGTGCTAGCTCAGATGCCGATTCAGCCATCGAAGAATAATTATCAAAGAAGAGGCAAAGGCCTCTTTTTTGATGGGCAAATAGGACGATGTGATGAAAGAAAGTACTGCTGGTTCAAAATAGAGGCCATAGTCCCTATTTTATGGGGATTTATGGTATAATGAAGCGATAAATATTGAAATAGGTAGAAAAACATGTTTCGTTTTAAGAAGAAAGAAAAAATCGAGATTCCTTTAGAAGTCCCGAAACACATTGGGATCATTATGGATGGCAATGGTCGCTGGGCGAAAAAGCGGATGCAACCGCGTGTCTTTGGTCATAAAGCAGGGATGGAAGCTCTCCAAGAAGTGACGATTGCAGCGAAAAATATGGGGGTTCAGGTCTTGACAGTCTATGCCTTTTCTACGGAAAATTGGGCACGCCCTGAAGATGAAGTCAAGTTTATCATGCACTTGCCGGTTGAGTTTTATGATCGCTTCGTCCCCGAATTGCATCGCAACAATGTCAAGATTCAAATGATCGGTGATACCAAGAAATTACCCAAAGAAACCTTAGAGGCTTTGGAAAGAGCAGAAGCGATGACCCACCTCAATACGGGCTTGATTCTGAATTTCGCACTCAATTATGGTGGACGTGCAGAGATCACTCAGGCTGTGAAGCAGATCGCTCAAGAAGTCTTGGATGCGAAGTTCAGTCCAGAAGATATTACAGAAGAAGTGATCGCAGATTATCTCTACACTGAAAGTTTGCCACGTATTCTAAGGGATCCGGATTTGATTATTCGTACAAGTGGGGAGATCCGTTTGAGTAACTTTCTTCCTTGGCAGGCTGCTTACAGTGAGTTGTATTTCACGGATGTGATGTGGCCCGATTTTGGAGAAGAGGCACTAAGAAGTGCCGTAGTAGAATATAGCCATCGCCACCGGAGATTTGGCGGTGTTTAGGAGAAGATGATGACGAAAGATTTACAAAAACGTGTGATTTTTGGAGGGATTGCCCTACTCTTTTTCATTCCAACAGTAATGGTTGGAGGGGTGTTCTTCCAGATTGTAATTGGTTTGATTGCTATGCTAGGTGTTCATGAACTGCTCAAGATGAAAGGGCTTGAAACAGCGACCTTTGAAGGTGCGCTAGCCATGTTAGCGGCCTTTGTTTTGACCTTGCCGATCGAGGACTACCTCCCTTACCTTCCAGCAGATGGCAATATGATTGCTTACGGTTTAATCGTCTTGACTCTAATGGGAACAACTGTTCTCGCTCAGAATTACAATTATGAGGATGTGGTCTACCCCATTGCTTCCAGCTTTTATGTTGGACTTGGTTTCCATTCCTTAGTAGATGCGCGAATTGCTGGTATCGACAAGGTTCTTTTAGCCCTCTTTATAGTCTGGGCTACTGATTCAGGCGCCTACCTTGTGGGAAGTCAGTTTGGGAAACGCAAGCTCATGCCTACGGTTTCTCCCAATAAAACGGTGGAAGGTAGCCTTGGTGGAATCCTATCTGCAGTTGTTGTGACCGTTCTTTTTATGATCATTGATCGCTCTGTAGCGGGCGGACATGGTTTTTTTGCCATGATCTTCTTTACTATCCTTTTTAGTATTGCAGGTCAATTTGGCGACCTCGTAGAGAGTGCGATTAAACGCCACTTCGGTGTCAAGGATTCTGGGAAATTTATTCCAGGACATGGCGGTGTTCTAGACCGCTTTGATAGTTTGATTTTTGTCTTTCCCTTGATGCATTTCTTGGGCTTGTTCTAAGACAGAAGAGATAGAAAGGAAACCACGTATAGAACGATGCAGTTTATTGCCTTTATAGTTATTTTTGGAGTGATCGTTCTCGTTCACGAGTTTGGTCATTTCTATTTCGCAAAAAAATCGGGAATCCTAGTGCGAGAATTCTCGATCGGGATGGGGCCGAAGATCTTTGCCCATATTGGTCAAGATGGAACAGCTTATACCATTCGTATTCTACCTTTAGGTGGCTATGTTCGTATGGCTGGTTGGGGTGAGGATACGACTGAGATTAAAACTGGAACGCCTGTTAGCTTGACAGTAAATGAAGCTGGTAAGGTTGTCCGGATCAATCTTTCTGGAAAGAATCTGGATCAGACAGCTCTTCCCATGAATGTCACCCAGTTTGACTTTGAAGATAAATTAGAAATCACGGGTCTGGTTCTCGATGAGACCAAGACCTATGGTGTCGATCATGATGCGACCATCGTTGAGGAAGATGGGACAGAAGTGCGGATTGCACCCAAAGATGTTCAGTATCAGAACGCCAGCATTTGGGGACGATTGATCACCAACTTTGCGGGTCCTATGAACAACTTTATCCTCAGTATTGTCGTCTATTCCCTCTTAGCCTTTATGCGTGGTGGTGCGATTGATTACTACAGTAACAATGTTCAGGTGGCACCCGACGGGGCGCTTGCTAAGGTCGGTGTCAAAAGCACTGTTCAGATCCTTCAAGTCAACAACGATACCGTTAGCAACTGGGATGAACTGACAGATGCTGTCGAGAAGGCAACCAAGGACAGCAAGACGACTCCTGAATTGACCCTGAAAGTCAAGACAGACGGCCAAGAAAAAGAAGTCAAAGTGAAGCCAACTAAGTCAGGGAATCGTTACTATCTGGGTGTGACAAACGGCCTCAAGACAGGATTTGTAGATAAACTCTTGTCTGGTTTTACAGATACCTGGAATACAGCGACACGGATTTTGGGAGCTTTGAAAGATATTATTTTCCACTTTAGTCTCAATAAACTGGGTGGTCCGGTCGCCATCTACAATGCCAGCTCACAAGCTGCTCAATTAGGGATTCCGGCAGTGTTATCTCTTATGGCCATGCTCTCTATTAATATTGGCATCTTCAATCTAATCCCGATTCCGGCTTTGGATGGCGGGAAAATCTTGATCAATTTGATCGAAGTGGTTCGGAGAAAACCACTAAAACAAGAAGTAGAAACCTATATGACACTTGCAGGTGTAGCTGTAATGGTTATTTTGATGATTGCTGTCACCTGGAATGATATTATGAAATTATTTTTGAAATAGAAAAGGATATTGTCCATGAAACAAAGTAAAATGTTGATTCCAACGCTTCGCGAAATGCCAAGCGATGCCCAAGTCATTAGCCATGCTTTGATGTTACGTGCAGGTTATGTTCGCCAAGTCTCAGCTGGTGTCTATTCTTATCTGCCCTTAGCAAATCGAGTGATTGAAAAAGCAAAAGGCATCATGCGCCAAGAATTTGAAAAAATTGGAGCAGTAGAAATGCTAGCTCCAGCCCTTTTGAGTGCGGATCTCTGGCGTGAATCTGGTCGTTACGAAACTTACGGGGAAGACCTCTATAAGTTGAAAAACCGTGAAGGCTCTGACTTTATCTTAGGTCCAACTCATGAAGAAACCTTTACCGCTATTGTGCGCGACTCGGTAAAATCTTACAAGCAATTGCCATTGAATCTCTACCAAATTCAACCCAAATACCGTGATGAAAAACGTCCACGGAACGGTCTTCTTCGGACCCGTGAGTTCATCATGAAAGATGGTTACAGTTTCCATGCTAACTATGATAGTTTGGATGTTACTTATGACGAATACAAGGCGGCTTATGAGCGTATCTTTACCCGTAGTGGAATCGACTTCAAGGCTATTATCGGAGATGGTGGTGCCATGGGTGGAAAAGATAGCCAAGAGTTCATGGCTGTAACACCTGCTCGTACAGACTTAGATCGTTGGGTGGTTCTAGACAAATCCGTACCTTCGTTTGATGAGATCCCAGCAGAAGTCCAAGAGGAAATTAAAGCAGAATTGCTTAAATGGATGGTTTCTGGGGAAGATACGATTGCTTATTCAAGCGAATCAACCTATGCTGCGAACTTGGAAATGGCTACCAATGAGTACAAGCCAAGCAACCGGGTTGTGTCTGAAGAAGAAGTCAAACGCGTGGAAACACCAGGTGTTAAATCTATTGATGAAGTAGCAAATTTCTTGAATGTTTCAGAAAGTGCAACGATCAAGACCTTGGTCTACATTGCCGACGGTGAGCCTGTAGTAGCTCTACTTGTTGGAAATGATCAGCTTAATGAAGTGAAGTTGAAAAATTACCTTGGAGCTGATTTCTTTGAACCTGCAACAGAAGTGGAAGTGAAAGAATTATTGGGAGCAGATTTTGGCTCTCTTGGTCCAGTAGATCTCCCTGAAAATGTCAAGATTATCGCAGACCGCAAGGTTCAAGATAGTCGCAATGCAGTAGTCGGTGCCAATGAAACAGGCTACCACTTGACTGGTGTCAACCCAGGACGTGATTTTACTGCGGAATACGTCGATATCCGTGAAGTTCGTGAAGGCGAAATCTCACCGGATGGTAAAGGCGTCTTGAAATTTGCACGAGGGATCGAGATCGGTCACATTTTCAAACTCGGCACACGCTACTCAGCTAGCATGGGAGCAGATGTCTTGGACGAAAACGGCCGTGCAGTTCCAATCATCATGGGTTGCTACGGTATCGGTGTGAGTCGTCTTCTTTCGGCAGTTATGGAACAACATGCACGCCTCTTTGTCAATAAGACACCAAAAGGGGAATACCGTTACGCTTGGGGGATTAACTTCCCTAAAGAATTGGCGCCATTTGATGTGCATTTGATTCCAGTCAATGTCAAGGATGAAGCGAGCCTTGCTTTGACCAATCAGATCGAAGAAAGCTTAGTCAATAAAGGCTACGAAGTCTTGGTGGATGACCGAAATGAACGGGCTGGTGTCAAATTCAGCGATAGCGATTTGATTGGACTTCCAATCCGCGTAACAGTTGGTAAAAAAGCAGCTGAAGGCATCGTTGAAGTGAAAATCAAAGCAACAGGAGATACCATCGAAGTTCATGCGGATAATCTCCTTGAAACACTTTCAATCTTGAACAAATAAGAAAAAGCTTTCTGAGCCTTAACCATGTGTTAAAGAAATGCTCAGAGAGTTTTTTTATGGCCAACACTACAACGGTAAAGGTTATGGATGAGATAGAGATGAGTAGAATATTTTTTCATAGAGATTTCTTGTAGGTGAAGAATTGTCTTGGTGCTAGAATAAAGGGGATTTTCTATACTGATCTCCTTGTATGATATAAACTTCTGAAAGCAAAAATGGGAATTTATACAAAAAAATCTAATACTACTCAAAGCGTAAGTATAAAATCGACATTTACGCTCTATGTGTTGAGTTAATGTATAGAAAAAATACATCTCTTTCACACAATCAAATTGTTACTAATTAAAGACTATTGGGGCAGGCTTTTTTGAATATATGTTACATTTTTGTTACAAAAAATTACATTGCTGTAACAAAATTACAATGTTTTATCAGTTTGCCCTATAATATTGACATTCTCACAATATTTCATTAAGATATTTTTAAGTAAATAATACTGGGAGAGGAAAAAGGGAAAATATACAGTTGTCTGGAATTTCGCTAATTCATTCTAATGTATTGTTTATGAAAAAAATATAAGGGTATCAGCCCAAAAGGAGAAAAATATGGCTCAAATTAAATTAACTCCAGAAGATCTACGTGCTTCAGCACAACGCTATGCACAAGGTTCTCAAGAGATCGATCAAATCCTTACTACTTTGACTCATGAACAACAGGTCATCGATGCAAACTGGGATGGATCTGCATTTGATAGCTTTGAAGCACAATTCAACGAATTGTCTCCAAAGATCAAACAATTCGCTCAATTGTTGGAAGACATCAATGGTCAATTGATTAAAGTTGCTGATATCGTTGAACAAACTGACCAAGATATCGCTGCACAAATCCATTAAGATAGTCTTGGAGGTGATCTTACTTCTCGTAGGTAGATCACCCTTTTGTCTTTTGATATATAGAAAATAGGGGTTAGGTCCATCCATCCCTAACCCCTATTTTGTATTTATGATTAGAAAAAGGAAAAGGTATGGAAGTTAAAAATAAAAAATGGTTAAAATACATTGGTCAGAGTGCTGTTGTTCTCCTTTTGATGGGGGCTGTGGTCGGTCTCTATACGACTGTTCAAAAGGATCAAAAACAAAATGAAGCTAAAACCGTACAGACAACAGAAAACACCAAGCTCAATATTGCAGTTGTCAATGAAGACCAAGCGGTTAAGCTAAATGGTAAAGAATACAATCTTGGTGCCAGTTATGTGAAAAATATCGAGCGAGATAATTCACAAAGCTGGTCTGTACTGCCACGTGGAGCTGCTGAATCTGGTCTTGCAGATGGAAAATACCAATTGATGATTGTTATTCCAAGTGACTTTTCAGAGAAAGTTCTTGAAGTGAATGCAGTCAACGCGGAAAAGACTACAGTCACTTATAAGGTCAATGCTGCTGGAAATTCACAGGTTGAAAATGAAGCAAATAAAGTAGCCAAGGATATTGTTTCGGACTTGAGAAGCCAGTTGGTAGATATGTATATGGTCAGCATTTTGAGCAACCTTTATACAGCTCAGAAAAATGTGGAGACGAGTAACAAAATTCAGTCAACGAATATTGGTTCTTATCGTAGCAATTTGTTGGACTCAGCTTTGGATTCGAAGAATATTTTCCCGAGTCTCTATAGCTTGTCTACGTCATCGGTGGAATCCAATAATGCCTTAAAGACGGTACTGGAATCATATACGCAGGCTTTTGATCAATTGACTCAATCTCAGAATCAGTATGGTCAAAATTTTGATGCTCTTGTAAAACAACGCTCTGAAGATAAGATTAGTTACGAAGACTTCATGAATCAACTGATGTCTATGAACCAATCAGTTCTCAGCGAGAATACGAAGGAACTATACAAGAATCTTCAACTGAATCAGGAAAATCTTACGAAGCAATTAAACCAACCAGTTGAGGGTGATGCTTCAGGAACGAAGACTTACGCAGGTTTAACCAAAGATGTTAATGATCGTGTTGCAGATCTAGAAAAAGGCATCAAGGCGGAGCGTCAAAAGTTAGAGGATCATGAAAAGAACATCGACACTTCTGTGAAAGAGAAACTCTTGGGCTACTATGGTCTAAAGGAAGGAGAGAAGGTTACCCTTCGAACCTTATTAGGTAAGTCAAGTATTGAAGTGATTAGCAAGGCACGTAAGGCTGCTGATGAGGAGATTCAAACTGCGATTGAAGCACTTCCAGGTTTGGATTTAAAAAGTTTCGATCTGAATAAGTATGGAAATCTTGATACAGCGATTGATTTTGATGGAAGTTTTGCAGCTTCCCTGGGAACTCCAAAAGGAAGCGCAGATAATTTGAAGAAATTAGCGCAGGAAGTGGATGCCAAATCAACTGTTATCGCGAATATCCTCAATGCAAAAGCCGGGAAACAGAAGGTTAGTATTCTAGCTCCGGCAGGGATTAAAATAGACTCTTGGACCTATGACGGCAATTCTTACGCTGGTGGAGCTGAGCAGGAAGTGACGATTCAGGATGATAAAGAAATAGCCATTCAATTCAGTGAAGATGGGGCTCCAATTCCAAGTCCTTCAGAGATAAAAATTATTGTGAATGGTGTTGTTTCAACTAATGTAACTGTGTCAGCAGAAGACTTGAAAAAAGCTGTAGCAAGTTATGCAAGTGAAGCAAGTAAAATTGCCTTAGCTTATCAGCATGCGCAAACGTTGATGAATGCTTACTATCCAAAAGATAGTAAAGGAGAACGTCATTCAATCTATGATCCAATTGAAGATATCGATTTGACTGACGCCTTGACTGATATTGTGAAGACAGCTGTTGTAAACAATATCAAAGATTATCGCACAAGCATTGAAAAAGATGAATCAGGGGACGAAACTAAGAGTGTCAAAGCACAGCTAGATGGTACTCTCCAACGATTGCAAGATTTAGGTCCACAGTTGCAACGTAACCTTGAAGAGATTGAAAATAGTAACAACGAGTTGACTAAAAACATCAATGATCAACTGCAACAATATGCAGATCTCCAAAAACGCTTAGAGAGCATCTCGAATGCTCAAGAATCAAGCAACCTTGCTCAAACTAAGACGGACGTGGACTTGTCGGCTCTTGGTTCGGAATATACATCATTGTTGAACTCAACTGAAGGGGTAAAGACCTCTTCGCGTAGTAATGTAGATGCCGCAAATTCAACCAATGAAATCTTTAACCAATTGAACAAGGAATTACAACGAGCGCAAGGTACCACGGAGAAATTGTCTAGTAATGCAGAGAGTTTGATGAGTGAATTTGATAAGGAATTGTCTGAAAATGGGAACTTCGTCGAAGCCTTCCGTAAAGTCTTCAACAATGCCTATGAAAATGGAGTGCCAAATGAAGTCTTGCTTGACTTCTTGTCAAATCCAGTTGCAGAGAAATCTTCTTCTGTGAAAGCGACCATCAATGTCTACCGTCCATTTATCTGGATCTTTATGTTGGAAGTCTTGAGCCTCTTTACAGCTTATCTCTTTGCGACGCAACCAATTATTCGCAAGGTGAAAGACCGTTTTAAATTGGATCGTTTGCAAGAATCGGATCTCTTAACTGTCGGTGTCCTTGTAGGACTTTCCCTTATCCTTGGACTTGTGATCGGAATGATTTCAAGTATCCAACTCTCTGTTGGTCGTGAATATGTTCCTTCGTGGGTGTTACTAGCAGTATTGGCGGGGTTTGTATTGGTACAACTGCAATACCTTCTCTTGAAACACTTCCGTGTGATTGGAATGGGACTGGCCTTCTTCATGTTGATCAGCTATGTCTACCTATCAAGCGCGATCGGAACGACTGCGACCTTGTCGGGCCTTCCAGCATTTGTGAAAAATATTAACCTCCTCTCTATTCTAGAAGGACAGTTTGCGGGTTACTTTGATGGACAAACAGCTGGATTTACCGTCTTCTTTGGATTGTTGGTTTTCTTCGGCCTTTTGACTGTTGCCAACATCTTCCTTCCAAAGAAGTTTACTCAAACAAAGGAAATTGAATCAAGCTTATGAAAAAAATGATGTATCTTCTCTTTGTCTTTAGTCTCTTGCCAGTAGCTGTTGTTTCTGCAGATGATTTTATTGATAATCGTCTGCAGGTCAACAACTCACGTCTTGAGACAGAAGAGGAAAAGACACTTGGTGGCCAATTGGATGCCACTGAGTCTCTTTTCAATGAGAAGGATCAGAAAAAATTAGCAGATGAAAAACGCAAGCAAGAGAAACAATTGACCGATTCAGACGGCCAGTTGTTTTCTGCTATAAAGGGAAAGAAAAAAACAGAGCCTGAAGCGGACCTGTTCCAGCCTGAAAATCAAAAATTATCTAAATTCGAGTCCAATGTGGAGGACAATTCGGCCAGCTTGGCGGATTTTATTCCAGCCTTGCAAATGTTGGCTTGGAGTGCTCTTCTCTTTGGGATTGCTGGCTATATTTCCTATCGAATCTATAGAAAAGAGGCCTAAATGGAGCAACATATCAATGTCACCTTCCGTATGAATGGTGCAAGCCATGACCTCCGAATCCCAACGCGGATGGAGGTGCGACGCTTGATTCGGGAATTGGATCAGATCTTTGGATCTGCCATGGAGCCTAGAAGCAAGTATCAGTTGCGCGTGGTAAATAAAGGCATCTTGCTGGATGAAGGCAAGGTGGTACAAGAGTATCCGATCACAAGTGGTGATCTGATCGAGATTGAGGAGTGGTAAGGTGAAAGAAGAACAATTTACACTGGAAGAACAAGTCTTCCGTTTTGAAAAAGAAGAAACGAGCTGGCGGATGGACCTCAAGCGTTCAGAAGTGGATAGCCAGGATTTACGCAATTTATGGATTTTGGATCTCCATCATCCCTTGTTTTTAGAGCAAAGCATGACGGCGGATCAAGACCAGATTCATCTGACCTATCAGACAGATGCTCTGGGCTTGAGTGATGAAGAAATCCAGGTATTACCAGTATCAGACCGTCTGCGTCTAACTATTAATGTCTTAGATTTGGCGCCAGCCTTGGAGCTTCCGGTGACCTTTATGTTGCATCCCGTCAATTTGTTTGTGACCAAGGATGCACAAGTCAAGATCGCTTACCGCGGGGTTCCGGGAATAATGGTGCCACGCAAGTGGGATCAGGATGAATTCTTGCGTCAGGCCAAGTGCTATGCGGTCACTCTTTTTGGGGACTGGGATTTCATGGAGCTCTATCAAGGCACGCTTGAATTAGAAGATCTGCCAGAGTTCTTGGTGGAAATCCGTGATGCGGCTAGCTTAGAAGAGATGAAAGCTCTTTTAGAGAAAGCCTACCAAGAACGCAAGGAAGAGGAAGAAAAGACCTTGACCTTGGTTTCAAGTCGTCAACACCGAATCTTTAAGTTGGCAACCGTTTGGCTTTCCGCTGTAGTGGCCCTCTTACTCTTGCCCTTGATCTATTTGGTCTTTTTCCAAGCACCCTTTAAAGAAAAGTTGCTTCAAGCGGATACAGCCTATCTCAAGGTAGACTACACCGGTGTGATCGATGAACTGGAGGGAGTAGCTCCAAGCAGTCTTCCAACGACACAGAAATATGAGTTGGCAACGTCTTATTTGCAAGGCTTGAATTTCTCAGAGGACCAAAAGAAGGTCATCCTTAACAATGTTACGCTCAAGTCAGATAGCCTCTATCTCCACTACTGGATCTATATCGGCCGTCATGACTTTACCCAAGCGCTGGATACAGCCAAGCGGATCGACGATTCAGACTTGATCATTTATGCCCTTCGTAAAGAAATCAAGGCGACACGTGATAGCGAAAAACTCTCTGGTGAACAACGCGAGAAGAAACTCTCTGAGTTAGAAGGCGAATACAAGAAATACTGGGATGCCCGCTCTAAACTCTTGGAAGCTGAGACAGATGAAACCAAAGCTTCCACTAGCAGCTCAACAACAGCTTCGTCTACAGAAGGCTCCTCAACAGAAAGCTCGTCTTCTACAACTGCAAGCTCGACTGAGTCTAGCGACCACAAGGAGTAGTCTATGAAAAAACGTATCATACTCTATAAAAAAGGTTTTCGCTATGAGCTAGCGCTAGAAGAGGGAAAAACAGCGACCGTATCGAATCAAGAAACAGCTCAGTTGACCCTGGCTTCGCAAGAAAATCCCCTTCATTTTCAATGGAGTCAAGGAGAAATCTCCTACCGGTATGGTGAAGACAAGGGCGTGCTTGAAAATAGCAAGATCCTTGGGGATGTGGTCTGCTACTTGGCGACAGGAGAAGTCCATACCTATGAACTGCTAGACAAGGAAGAAATCCTCGTAGCAGATGAAAAGGGTGCAGATGTGCGCTTGCACTATCCAGTACGCTTTCTCCTTGTGAAAAAGAGCAGACTTGGACTTGCCAGCTCTTATCTGGAAAACTCTACCATAACCATAAACTCGTCAGTGAAGCGACTTTTCCACTGGCCTTTGGGGATGAGCTGGCTATTGGAGATGTGACCTTTAAGCTCTATCCAGAAGAATTTGGCGTGGAAGGGACAGTCGAAGTAAGTCCTTATCTGGTGCCGCGTTTGCATTCACGTTATGACTTCTACAATGACTATCCAGAGTACCACCGATCTCCTCGGATTATCTACCGGAGTTCGGAAGACAAGATCTTGATCAATCCTCCGGGAGCGGAGCCTCAAAAACCATCAGATGAACTCTTGAAGTTGATCATGCCACCCCTCATCATGGTTGGGGTGACCCTCTTGATCACCATTTTCCAACCGCGTGGGCTCTATATCATCGCGACGGTATCCATGTCTGTGGTTAGTGTGATCTTTTCGGTCCAAGGCTTCTTCAAAAATCGTAAGAAATACAAAGAAGACAAGAAAGAGCGCGTGGAGCTCTACCATCTCTATCTCAAGGACAAGGCCAAGGACTTGGAACAGCTATCTCGGAAGCAGCGAGAAGGCATGTTTTACCATTTCCCAGCGATTGAAGATTTGACCAAGATGGTCAAACGCTATGACTCGCGGATCTACGAAAAAACACCGCTTCATTTTGACTTTTTGGCCTATCGTTTGGGCTTGGGCAAGGTTCCAACCAGCTATGAGCTCAAATATGGTCAGGAAGAGCGCAGTGGGAAGAAAGATGCCTTAGAAGAAGAAGGCTATGCCCTGTTCCAAGCTCACCAAAAGATCGACAATCTTCCGATTGTAGCCAGCCTTAATCGAGGACCTGTAGGGTACGTCGGCCCTCGTCCTATCGTGCTAGAGCAGTTGCAACTCCTGGTTGCCCAATTGGCTGTCTTTCACTCTTACCATGATCTGACCATTATTCCGATTATTCCAGAAGAGGAAAAAGAAAGTTGGGATTGGATGCGCTGGTTGCCCCATGCGACTCTGCAAGACATGAATGTCCGTAGCTTTGTCTACAATCAGCGGACACGCGATCAGGTCTTGAACAGTCTCAACCAGATCCTCAAGCTCCGCAAGGCGCAAAAAGAGGAAGAAAAAGCTAATGATACCAAGATCTTCCACCCTCACTATGTGGTCCTCATCACCGATGAAACCTTGATTTTGGATCATGTCATCATGGAGTTCTTCCGTGAGGATCCGACAGAGCTCGGCTGCTCCATTATCTATGTGGCAGACGTGCTCTCATCTCTTTCTGAAAATATCCAAACCGTTATCTCTATCAAGGACCGCAACCAAGGGCAATTGCTCTTGCAAGAAGGGGTTCTTCGGGAGCTCGACTTCCAATTGGACCACTTCCCTGAAGGCTATGACAAGGAAGCCATCTCGCGTGGCCTTGCCCCACTGAAGCATATCCAACAGCTCAAGAGCTCAATTCCAGACTCGGTGACTTTCCTTGAAATGTACCAAGCGGAAACTTTTAATGACCTCAAGGTCTTGAGTCGTTGGGAGAGCCATGCCCCTTACCAAAGTTTGGCTGTTCCGATCGGTCTGCGTGGAAAGGACGATTTGGTCTACCTCAATCTCCATGAAAAAGCTCATGGACCACACGGTTTGATTGCAGGGACAACCGGTTCTGGTAAGTCTGAAACCATTCAGTCTTATATCCTGAGTCTTGCCGTCAACTTCCACCCACACGATGTGGCTTTCCTCCTCATCGACTACAAGGGTGGGGGAATGGCCAACCTCTTCAAGGATCTTCCTCATTTGCTTGGGACCATCACCAACTTGGATGGTGCCCAGTCCATGCGGGCCCTAGCCTCTATCAATGCGGAGATCCATCGTCGGGAACGGCTCTTTGGTCAATATGGGGTCAACCATATCAACCAATACCAAAAGAAATTTAAACTCGGTGAAGCGACCGAACCGCTTCCTCACCTCTTCTTGATCAGTGATGAGTTCGCCGAGCTCAAGGTCAACCAACCAGACTTCATCAAGGAATTGGTCTCTATCGCGCGTGTCGGGCGTTCCCTCGGGGTGCACTTGATCCTTGCGACGCAAAAACCTTCTGGGGTCGTGGATGACCAGATCTGGTCCAACTCCCGCTTCAAGCTAGCCCTCAAGGTGGCAGACCGTGGGGACTCTATGGAGATGCTGCGGACGGCAGATGCGGCTGAAATCACTCAGACCGGTCGTGCCTACCTCCAAGTCGGGAATAACGAAGTCTATGAACTCTTTCAAACCGCTTGGTCAGGAGCAGACTACCAACCTGAGAAGGACCAGCTAGGAATCGAAGACCATACCATCTACTTGATCAATGAACTGGGCCAATACGAAGTCCTCAACCAAGACTTATCCGGTCTGGATATGGCAGAAGAAATCAAGGAAGTGCCAACAGAGCTGGATGTCATCGTGCAAGAAATCAACCACTTGCATCAACAAGAAGGCATCGCAGCTGTGGCCCAACCATGGTTGCCACCGCTCAAAGAGCGAATCACGCTGGATGAGTTGGACAAGGTCGTGCCGATCGAGGCTTGGCAAAAGCGGACAGCTCCAAGCGTCCTAATCGGGGTCGCCGATATCCCGCAAGCGCAAAAGCAAGAAGCTGTCGCTATCGATCTATCAAAAGATGGGAATATCCTCCTTTACGGAAGTCCAGGTACAGGAAAGACCACTTTCCTACAGACAGCCGCAATGGATCTAGCTCGCAAGCAGAGTCCAGAAAATCTGACCATGTACCTGCTGGATTTCGGAACCAATGGTCTAGCACCCTTGACTCAATTGCCACATGTGGCAGATAGCCTCTTGCTCGATCAGACGGAAAAAATCCAGAAATTCATCCGGATCATCAACCGCGAATTGGATCGTCGCAAGAAACTCCTCTCTGAGCATGGTGTCGGCACCATCGCCCTCTACCGTGAAGTGACCGGCAAGCAAGAGCCGACTATGGTTATCCTCATGGATAGCTATGAGTCTATGAAGGACGAGCCTTATGAGACAGATCTCTTCAAGCTCTTCATGCGGATCTCTCGTGAAGGTCTCAGCATCGGTGTGCACCTGATCATCACAGCTAGCCGTCAGAACAACCTACGGGCGCAGCTCTATTCCAACTTCAAGCACCAACTGACCTTGCCACAAAATGATATCTCTGAAGTCCGCGGGATCGTGGGAGCAACCCCACTAGCAGCTACTATGGAAGACATCAAGGGACGCGCGCTCATGAAGCGTGACGAAGTCGATGTCGTCCAGTTCGCTCTACCAGTCGCAGGGGACAATGATATCCAAATCATCAACAACCTCCGCGACCAAGTCCAAAGCCTCAAAGAGATGTGGACAGGCCAAACACCAGCAGGCATCCCAATGGTGCCAGATGAGTTGACAGAAGCAGCCTTCTATGGACGTGAGGACGTAGCAGCTTTGTTGGATGAAGGAAAAGTACCACTCGGATTGGATCTGGAAACAGTTGAGCCTGTGACATGGGAGCTCAAGAAAGGCAACCTTCTTTATCTAACAGATAAGGAAGAGCAGATGATACAATTCGTCAAACAAATCGCCCACAGTAAGCAAAAGGTGATTGTGTTGGCGCCAGCCTATAATGAATTGCCAGAGATGGAAGGTGTGACAATTCTCTCTACGAAGGAAGACTATGTAGCTGGAATCAAGAAAATGGAAGAAAATATCCAATTGAGATTGGAACAGCAGAAATCACAACATGAAGCAACGATTGTACTATACAATCAACTAGAACTTATGAATGATCTAAGTATGGATCTGCAATCTAGTCTGAACTATGTCCTTGAAAAAGGGGCGCGTGCAGGCTATGCTACAGTAGCCATGAGTGGTAGCCAGTTGAATCGAAAAATTGACGAAGTATCAAAATCTATCAAACTCTACAAACAAGCGATCGTGGCTATGCGGATTACAGACCAAAGTGTCCTAAATGTTATCAATCGACCAGTCCGTGAAGAACCACTTGATAGCCAGGTGAACTACTATGTAGAAGATGGATTTGTAAGAAAAGTGAAAGTATTAATGAAATAGAAGGGGATGGATTATGGGATATGTATTAATAATGGATACCGAGGGAAAGGAAGCTAAATTAGCCTATATTCGATCTAAGATGTCCCAAATTGAGAAAGTCATTGCTGGATTAAATGGAGTTACAACGAAAGTTGATTATGTTTTAGTTAGTGATGAGAATATTAAGGCAAGCTACCATTTAGCGGGTAAAAAATATCAAACCTTGACGGAAGATGAAGAAAACATTCTGAAGAATATTGAATCGGTTTTTAATAATAAAAGATCCACAATAATTGAGGAATTAAATGCAAAATACCGAGAGTTGCAATCCGAGGCAGCCATGTTATTATGATTTTTTGAAAAATAAGGGGAACTAATGTCAACTATTACTGTTAATGATATGACTCAACTTGCTTTGTTAGGGAAAAACATGAAGGAAGTCGCAAAAAAATATGAGTCAGGTATAGCTAATGCATATAAAAAATTCGAATTAAAAGTATCAGGAAATGAAGGAGTAGCTATTACTGAGTTTGTTAATAAGTTAAATCAAATTCAAAAGGTGGTATTCAATGATTATCCTTCTTACCTCGATGATTTTGGTTCTGTTATGGTGAATTATGAAGCTTTACTTAACGGTCTGGGATTTGAAAAGGAAGTTTGGTCGAAGGACGGAGGTGAAGGTGCAGAAGGTGTAAAAAATAAACTAATAGTAGAACAAAAAAATAAGATAGAAGCTATTCAGAAAAAATTAGATTCCTATTTTGCTACAGCTGCAACAATATTGAGCCAAGCGAAAATTTCTGTACTGTCTGAATGTCAAGATGCTACTAAAGAATTGGAACAGTCTGGTAGTACTCGAGTACAGACTGACGAAATTATTCAAGGGTATTTTGTTCAATTTTTAGATGGTTTAAAAACAGTTAAGGTAAATTTAGAGGCTATTCAAGTAGCGTTAAATCATGCACGATATCTAGGAGAGTTGGATCCAAGTGCAGTAGTTAAAGCTATTGCTGAAAAGCGGATTACTACAGTAGAGCAATTGAAAGCTATTGATGCAATTAGTGACGCAGGAGATGGTAAAATTGTTGAAGCTTTATATTCTCCTAATCCCTATAAGGATCTTGGAAAAGTAAATGCGACACATGTTAGCGAAAATATGATGACAATTGCTTATAGTTTCCTGTATGGGGAAGTAGAACGTATTCAAGAAGGTAAGACTGACTTCTCAAACTTAAAAACCTTTTTAGATGCTCTACAGGCACAGAATTCATCAGATGTAGCAACCTACACAGAAAAATTAATTAAAGGAGGAGATAGATATGGTTTATCGCTTATTGCACAAGCATTTGATAGTAAGCCAGAGTTTCCTTTAAATGGATCTGTTAAGGATTATGAGAAGTATAAAGAGGAGTTGTTGAAATCTGAGCCTGAGTTGGCTAATATACGTCACAAACTGTTCTTAGCAAACTCTTTGACGGGGTTGTTTGAAGGAATGAATGTTTATCAACTAGGAACAAACAGAATTCCTCAATCAATGGGAGAATCAGTGATAGCAAATGTTATAGATACGAAATCTCTTAACCTCACTGCTCAAGGACTAACTTTTAAATTGGTACGACATCAGGTTGGAAGTGATGGACAGGTAAATGTAAATAGTTATGACAAAGAATTTTCAGTTAGTGGAGATCAATATACAGAGAGATTACGTCAACTAAACGAGAGACGAAATAAGGCTGGACTGGAGTTTTTGTCAAATGTTATGAAGATGAGTGCTTCTGCTGCAGCAGGTCCTTATGGGCCAATGGCTGCAATGGGAGTAACTGTACTTTCAGATATCTTCACATATAAGGATGAAGTATCCGATTATGTTGATGCTGCAAGAAATAATAAGGATTATTTTTCTGGGCAAATAGCTAAACCAGCAGGTGTGACTTTGGATGCACTTCATGCTGTGAGTAAATATTTTGAAACTTCTAATGAACTAGTGAAGAAGATAGATGAAAGTAAAGAAGGTGTAAAAAATAAATTATTTGATATTGGAGGACGTTCGGTTTACCATACAGTTGGTGGGCATTATGAATACAAATCCACCAGTTTCACACCTCAATATGATCTTCAGGCAGCTTTACAGATTCATGATATGGATAGATCAGGACTAAAAGCCCCAGCATTTCATAAAGCATTGGAAGAAGGACGAAGTCCAAAAAAAGCTTTGGAGGAAGTGAAATTCTCCCAAAATGTTCTAAGAAATGAACCAAGCGATAGTGGCCCATTCACAGAAGAAGTAAAAAATTACTTGTTAGGGAAGGGAGATAAATCAATTGATCAAATAGGGAGCAATCAAGTCTGGGAGGGACTTGCTGCTGCTAGTGATAAAAATGCACTTGTTGATTATCAAAGGAAAACCTATACTCGTGAGCAGTTAGCTAGCGATTATATTGATGTTTATCAAAAAATATCAGAAGGAGGATTTTAACTTAATGAAATACCTAAAGTCCCTCAGCTTTCGAACTAAGGTGATTGTGAGTTTGATTTTGTTAACTCTCTTTGCGTACTTAGCTTATTCCTATGCCTGGCCTAAATATGTTCAGTGGAAGGAAGGACATGAAGTACAGATTGTTAAAACAAAGGTAGAAAGAATCGAAACTTTTGGACCTCAGAATCGCTATGTTTTTTATGAGACAACTAGACCTAATGGTTCGTATGTTTCGTCTAATCATTTTGTTGCAAAGAATGCTAAATTTGTAGGTAGAGGATCTAATCAGCCGGTTGAATTATCTTTTGATGTCTACGACCTTAATCATTTGAAGAATCCACCGAAAACGATTGATGTGGTCAAACTTTTACAAACCTATGATCAGAGATATAAACTGGCCTTTCAGGCAAGAAGAGGATATTCGGATAATGGAAGGGATTATATGGTTCTTTCTTTGGTAAATAAGGAGAACGATAAAGATAAAAAAGAAGTCGCTTTAGATTTAGAAAGTGAGAAGATCGTACAGGCACTTCCTGAAGATAAGACGGAATATAAATGGGTCCCCTTTTCGTTTCCTTATACTAATCTAGATGACATAACTACTGAGTATGGTTTTATAAGTTATTATGATTTATCATATAATGAAGAAGATGATGTTAGAAAGGACACTAATCTAAATTTTATAAAGGAATACTCTAATTACTATAAAGATATGAAAGGGTTAGCTAGAGTAGAAATTAGACAAGGAGAATATAGTGATCCGGAAGCTATTTTCCAAGATATGCGCCATTGGTTTGCACCAATTGGTCAGGATAAATTAGATGTTATTGCAACAGATCCAAAGACAAATGAGCAAACTCCGATCCATACGTATAAAGAATACAGAGACTGGTACGAAAAACATCGAGATCACTTATAGAAGGAGATAAAATGTCGAAAAAGTTAATTAAATCGGAAGAAATTCAATCAGTTCAAGTTTATTTAGAGAATTATGCGGGAAATGGGAGCGATAGTTTTTCGGTTGGTATATTAGAAGATGAGTCGGCTCATGAATTAGATACCGCTTTAAAAGCTGTTGGAGATAGCGCAAAAGATCTTGTTATTGTAGTTGAAGGTCTTAATACATTTCTGGATAAAGTAGCAGATGCATTTAAAAAATCAGATAAAGAATTAGAAGGGATGATTGATGGCGGAATAAAAGAAATACCTTTTGGTACAAGATCTCAAAGACAGGATCACTTTGTTTCTAATGGGAAAAATTCTTCAGATCGTTTCCACCGTCGTAAAATGGTAGAACATATAAATTCACAATTCAACGATTTTCCTGCATAGCACATTCTTTTAATGAAAGTAGCTAACCCAACTCTTAATAAATGAGCTGGCTGAAAAAGAAACGAAGCAAAATAGATTTTAGAGAGAACCTGAGTTCTCTCTTTTTTCATTCTCTCAACTCCCTCCACCTGGTAACTAACTTGATCTTCAAACTAATTTTTTGGTATGATAGTAGAAAATGTTTTTAAATCCAACTCAATCACAAAAGAAGGGGAATGTTCCATGAAAAAGATGATGGTATTACTGGCGAGTGTGCTTGTATTAACAGCTTGTGCTCAGCCGAAAAAAGAGACCAAGGAGTCGACCACAAGCAAAACAGAGCAAAGTACAAAAGCCTCCTCGTCTGCTAAAGAGAAAAAGGGCTTGAAATTTGTAGTTGCACCCCAATTCGAAGGAAAAACATCTGATTTGATCGAACTGGGTAAGAAGTTAGTTAAGGAGCATCCGGAGGATGGCAAGCAAGGTGAGATCACTTTGTATTATACAGGGAGTACCTATACTTTGAACCAACAAGAATATGCAGTATTTATGTTGGTCAACAAAACGACAAAGAATATTGATCATGATGCAGAGTTTAAGCTCAATTGGAGTTATGATGGACAATCTATATATCAAAATCAGTTAGTTGAGTATAGTATTTCTGAAAATGGCAAATTACCGACCCAATCAGCGACACTCTTATTGCTTCCTTTGACGAGCGAACAAAGCTCGATCGTAGAGAAGATATCAGATGAAACGAAGATGAGTCTGAGTATTACAGACATTATGATGAAGTAGCTGATGGACATGCCTGATATTAGAATACTTCTAGTCATTGCTGTGGCTGTTATTGGATTTCCTTTGTTTACCGTACTCTTTTTTGGACATTTTTATAGACGAGAAGTTAGGATTAAGACCCTCTCTTCAAAGAGCATTGAGGGAGTGGTAGTTGGCTATAAGAGGGCACAAATTGTAGCGGCTCCAATTGTCGAATATAGAGTGGATGGTCAGATCTATCATAATAGCCTAAAATATTATCGGGTGGTGCGGGCGACACTTCCTTGGAAAACGAATCAAGCGGCTAGCGATATCGATTTGATGGCGCAAAGGATAACCATCTACACCAATTCTACAGACTCAAAGGGGAATCTTTTTCAAGATGCTTTTCCACTGGGATCGACCATGACGGTCTGGTATAATCCAGCTTGTCCAAAAGAATCATACGTTGAACGCTATGGTGGGCTAGACAAATCTTATAAGCAGGAAATGTGGATTGGAATCTGGATGTTAATTTTATTGCCTATTTTGGCAGTTGTGGCCATCACTATGGGGATGAAGTATAAATGATGGATCAACTCTAACTGAATAAAAGATGGAGAGAAATCACCGTCCTATCGGTGATTTTTTCGTCTTCACTTCTCCCTCGAATTAATCCTTAAATTGTGATAAAATAAGGGTTACGAATGTTTTTGAATGGTCTATTTTCCAGCTATAAAGTGGGCCACTCAAATGCGAGCAAAAGAATCAAGATCAAGGGAGAAACAATGTCCAACACCTTTGAAATTTTAATGGATCAGCTGGATATGCCGCTGGAGATGCGATCTTCCAGTGCCTTTTTGCATGCGGAGATTCAAGAAGTCGTGGTGCACAAGGTCAGTCGGGTCTGGGAGTTCCGCTTTGCTTTTGCGGAAGTCTTGCCGATTGCTTTGTTTAAGGAATTGCGCCAGCGCTTGAAGGACGAATTTTCAAAGACAGGAAACCAGGCGACCTTTACCATCCAAGTGGCTAATCAGGATTTTTCTGCTGACTTGTTGCAGGCCTACTACCGGGAGGTCTTTGAGGAAGGGCCTTGCGCTAGTCAAGGTTTTAAGGGGCTTTACCAAGACTTGCAGGTGCGCGCGGAAGGGCAGGAATTGATCATCTCAGGGCCTTCTTCGGTTGATACGGAGCATTTTCGTAAGAACCATTTGCCCAACCTTGCCAAGCAGTTGGAAGCCTTTGGTTTTCCGCATTTCACCTGTCGGGTGGAGTCTGATGAGGAGTTGACAGAGCAAGAAGTGGCGCGCTTTGAGGAGGAAAATGAAAAGATCTTCCAAGCGGCCAATGAAGAGACCTTGCGGGCTATGGAATCCTTGGCCCAGATGGCTCCGCCACCAGCGGTTGAAGAAAAGCCAGCCTTTGATTTCAAGGCTAAGAAGGCGGCAGCTAAACCCAAGCTAGACAAGGCCGAGATCACTCCAATGATCGAGATTACGACAGAAGAGAACCGGATTGTCTTTGAGGGTGTGGTCTTTGACGTGGAGCACAAGGTGACGCGGACCGGTCGGGTTTTGATCAGCTTTAAGATGACTGATTATACCTCGAGTTTTTCCCTTCAGAAATGGGTGAAAAATGAGGAAGAAGCCCAGAAGTTTGACATGATCAAGAAGAACAGCTGGCTACGGGTGCGGGGAAATATCGAAATGAACAATTTCACGCGCGACTTGACCATGAATGTCCAAGACATCCAGGAAGTCGTGCATTATGCCCGCAAGGACCTGATGCCAGAGGGTGAGCGCCGGGTGGAATTCCACGCGCATACCAATATGTCGACGATGGATGCCCTGCCAGAAGTTGAAGAGCTGATCGCCAAGGCAGCTGAGTGGGGCCACAAGGCGGTGGCCATTACCGACCATGGCAATGTGCAGAGTTTCCCGCATGGCTTTAAAGCAGCCAAGAAAGCTGGAATCCAGCTGATCTATGGGATGGAAGCCAATATCGTAGAGGACAAGGTGCCCATCACCTATAACGAGGTGGATCTGGACCTCAATGAAGCGACTTATGTGGTCTTTGACGTGGAAACGACGGGACTTTCAGCCATTTATAATGACTTGATCCAGGTCGCCGCTTCTAAGATGTACAAAGGCAATGTCATTGAGGAGTTTGATGAGTTTATCGATCCAGGCCATCCTTTGTCCGCCTTTACGACCCAATTGACAGGGATCACCAATGAGCATGTCCGGGGTGCCAAGCCCTTGGTGCAGGTCTTAAAGGAATTTCAGGCCTTCTGTGAGGGAACGGTTCTCGTTGCCCACAATGCTACCTTTGACGTGGGCTTTATGAATGCTAACTATGAGCGCCATGGTCTTCCCAAGATCACTCAGCCGGTCATCGATACCCTGGAATTTGCCCGCAACCTCTATCCAGATTTTAAACGGCATGGCTTGGGGCCATTGACCAAGCGCTTTGGGGTAGGCTTGGAGCACCACCACATGGCCAACTACGATGCGGAAGCGACGGGACGCCTGCTCTTTATCTTCATTAAAGATGTCGCTGAAAAGCACGGGGTGACCAATCTTAAGGACTTGAATATCGATTTGATCGATGAGAATTCTTATAAGAAGGCGCGGGTCAAGCATGCGACTCTCTATGTCAAGAACCAGACCGGCCTTAAGAACATGTTTAAACTGGTGTCACTTTCTGGGACCAAGTATTTCGAAGGAGTCCCACGGATTCCCAAGACCGTGCTGGACGCCCACCGCGAGGGCTTGATCCTCGGATCGGCCTGCTCAGAAGGGGAAGTTTTTGATGCGGTCATGTCGCAAGGTGTGGATGCGGCAGTCGAAGTGGCTAAGTACTACGACTTTATCGAGGTTATGCCACCGGCTATCTACGCACCCCTCATTGCCAAGGAGCAGGTCAAGGACATGGAGGAGCTCCAGACCATTATCAAGAGCTTGATCGAAGTGGGGGATCGTCTCGGCAAGCCCGTTCTTGCGACGGGTAATGTCCACTATCTGGAGCCAGAAGATGAGATCTATCGGGAGATCATTGTCCGTAGTCTCGGTCAAGGGGCCATGATCAACCGGACCATTGGGCACGGAGAAGATGCCCAGCCAGCGCCACTGCCAAAAGCGCATTTCAGAACCACCAATGAAATGTTGGATGAATTTGCCTTTTTGGGAGAAGACTTGGCACGCAAGATTGTCATTGAAAATACCAATGCACTCGCAGAGACCTTTGAGCCGGTCGAAGTGGTTAAGGGTGACCTCTATACGCCATTTATCGACAAGGCCGAAGAAACGGTTGCGGAATTGACCTATAAGCGAGCCTTTGAGATCTATGGTAATCCGCTTCCTGATATTGTCGATCTGCGGATTGAAAAGGAATTGACTTCCATCTTGGGGAATGGCTTTGCCGTGATTTATCTAGCATCGCAAATGCTGGTGCATCGTTCCAATGAGCGGGGCTACCTGGTTGGATCGCGTGGATCCGTTGGTTCCAGCTTTGTCGCGACCATGATCGGGATTACCGAGGTTAATCCGCTTTCGCCTCACTATGTTTGTAGCCAGTGCCAGTACAGTGAGTTCATCACAGACGGTTCTTATGGATCTGGTTTTGATATGCCGGACAAGGATTGTCCAAACTGTGGCCATAAGCTCAGCAAAAATGGCCAGGATATTCCTTTTGAAACCTTCCTTGGTTTTGATGGGGACAAGGTACCCGATATCGATTTGAACTTCTCAGGGGAAGATCAGCCGAGCGCCCACTTGGATGTTCGTGATATCTTTGGGGAAGAATATGCCTTCCGGGCAGGAACGGTAGGTACGGTCGCAGCTAAGACCGCCTATGGTTTTGTCAAGGGCTATGAGCGGGATTTTGGCAAGTACTACCGAGATGCTGAGGTCGAGCGCTTGGCTCTCGGTGCAGCTGGGGTCAAACGGACGACCGGTCAGCACCCGGGGGGAATCGTTGTTATTCCAAACTATATGGATGTCTATGACTTTACTCCGGTCCAGTATCCGGCAGATGATGTGACCGCTGAATGGCAGACCACCCACTTTAACTTCCACGATATCGATGAGAACGTCCTTAAGCTCGATGTCCTGGGACATGATGATCCGACCATGATTCGGAAACTTCAGGACTTATCAGGCATTGATCCGAACGATATCCCTATGGATGATCCAGGGGTCATGGCCCTCTTTTCTGGGACGGAAGTGCTAGGGGTGACAGCCGAGCAGATCGGAACGCCGACAGGGATGTTGGGGATTCCAGAGTTTGGGACCAACTTTGTTCGGGGCATGGTCGAAGAGACCCATCCGACGACCTTCGCAGAGTTACTTCAGCTCTCTGGTCTGTCTCACGGTACCGACGTGTGGTTGGGAAATGCCCAAGACTTGATCAAAGCGGGCATTGCCGACCTATCGACCGTTATCGGGTGTCGGGACGACATCATGGTTTACCTCATGCACGCGGGGCTCAAGCCTAAGATGGCCTTTACCATCATGGAGCGCGTGCGGAAAGGCATGTGGCTCAAGATCTCAGAAGAAGAGCGCAATGGCTACATCCAAGCCATGAAGGAAAACAATGTCCCTGAATGGTACATTGAGTCCTGTGGAAAAATCAAGTACATGTTCCCGAAAGCCCATGCGGCAGCCTATGTTATGATGGCCCTTCGTGTAGCCTACTTTAAGGTACATCATCCACTTTATTACTACTGTGCTTACTTCTCGATTCGGGCCAAGGCCTTTGACATCAAGACTATGGGCGCAGGCCTTGAGGCCGTGAAAGATCGGATGAAAGAAATCGCTGAAAAACGCAAGAACAACGAAGCTTCCAACGTAGAGATCGATCTCTACACCACCCTTGAGATTGTCAATGAGATGTGGGAGCGGGGCTTCAAGTTTGGCAAGCTAGACCTCTATCGCAGTCAGGCGACAGAATTCTTGATCGATGGGGATACCCTGATTCCACCATTTGTCGCTATGGATGGTCTAGGAGAGAACGTTGCCAAGCAAATCGTGCGAGCGCGTGAAGAAGGAGAATTCCTTTCTAAGACCGAGCTCCGGAAGCGTGGCGGTGTTTCGTCTACCCTAGTTGAAAAGATGGATGAGATGGGCATTCTTGGCAATATGCCAGAGGATAACCAGTTGAGCCTCTTTGATGATTTGTTTTGATGGAGGAAATCCATTTACAAAAGTTGATCAAGTTTCATCTAATTAAGACTTAACAGTAAAACCAGTAGAGATGATTTTTATGATTTTCATTTCTGCTGGTTTTTAGATATGATAGAATATAAATAAGTTTTTATCCAGAGACTAAAACTTTAGGAAGTTATATATTGAAATTATCAAAAATGATCGCTATAAATTATTAATAATGATACTCTCAAACAAGAGTAGGCTTAACGGAAGTAGTGTTTGCTATACCTTAATAACTTTTCGATATGGAATGGAGATAAGTATGATTTTAGGTGAAACTTATAGGAAAATAAGAGAAGAAAAGGGAATTTCTATTTCTTCATTAGCAGGTGCTGAAATTTCAAAATCTCAAATATCTAGATTTGAATTAGGAGAAACAGAGATTTCTGTCTTTAAGTTATTGTATCTTCTTGAAAGAATAGGAGTGACACTAGAAGAATTTCTGCTTATCTGTAATCATTATCAACCTTCGGATTTTAATACTTTAATAGCTTCTGTTAAACAAGCTGCATATAATGAAGATGCTCAAGCATTACTAGATATGGTAGAGAAAGAAATAGAACTTTTTCATGGGACAAATTCTCATTACCATAAATTAAATGCTATTTTCATTGAAAGTATTGTTTCGGGAATGGATAAGAATCATCAATTGAGTCGTCAAGACGCCTCTTATCTTACAAATTATTTATTTTCTGTTGAAAACTGGGGTTATTATGAAACGCTTATCCTTGGAAATTGCTGTCGTGTTCTATCTCCAGATTTATTATTTAGATATGCCAAAGAGGCGCTCAAAAAAGGGAAGTTGTATGGTTCTATACCTAGAAATAGACAATCTCTCATTCAACTACTTCTCAATTCTTTGATTATAATGATTGAGAACGACTTATATGAGGAATCTTTATTTTTAAAACAGGCTACGAAGAATATATTAGCGGATTCCACAGATTTTTTTGAACAAACTATTTTGCTGTATTTAGATGGATATTTGGAACTGAAATTCTATCATAATCAAAAATCACTTTTAAAAATCGAAGAAGCTTTAAAAATTTTCGAACTCTTCAATAAAACAATCTACAAAAATTACAAAGAATACTTTGAGAAACACATCATTCATTTAGTAGACTAGGCCATTTATCTATAGGGTAATAACGTGATCAAACTCTTCCAATATTTCTGGATTTTGATCATGAGTAATGACAATAACAATTGCATCTTTAATGGATAGAATGTAGTCCATCATTGCTTTGGCTTTTATTGGATCAAGGTTGCTTGTAGGTTCGTCAAAAATATATACAGAATATGGTTTGGCTAAAAACCTAGCTAAATCAATTCGTTGCTTTTCTCCTTCTGAAATGGTTTGATTTGATTGAGATAGACTCTTATTAAGGAAGTCTTCATTAAATCCTAAGGCTTTTCTTAATTTTTCAGTTAAATAAAGGTTTCTGGACAGTTTGATATTCTCTAGGATATTTCCTTCAATCAGAAAATCATTTTTTTGCACAAATGCAATATCTTTATATAACTCCTCTGAGGGAATATCAATATTCTGTTTTCCGTTGATTTTTATTTCCCCATCATAAAGATTTTTGGAATAATAGTTTAGTATTAATTTTACTAAAGTTGTTTTCCCAGCTCCTGAAGCACCTATAATCGCATAGCGTTTGCCTTTTTTAAATTCATAGGAAAAATGATCAAATAATATTTTATTTTCAATTTCATAATGTAATTGGCTAATAGAAATGGTCGAAATGTTATCACAATCAATTGTCCTTGTTTTATGGAAAATTTCATGATTTGTCTCATATAAATTTTCTTGGATATTATCAATAATGGACTTGCTACTGCTGATTAAATTTTTATTGTAAAGAATAGATTGTAATGGAGCAAAAACACCGTTTAATAATTGAATACTTGCTACTAGTAATCCAATAGTCAGTAAGTTATTTCTTACAAAAAAGATACCAGCAACCATACAGGATAGTTGAGAGCCAAAACTTAGTAAAATTCCAGTAGTTGAAGCTAAGTCTTTTAAGAATTGATATGTTTTTCTGGACTCTTCAAATTCTAAACTGATTTCCTGAATTTTTTCTTGGGTCCAGCTTTGAATATTTAATAACTTAATTTGTTCAAAACCATTAATAAAGTTTGTCATTTTTGACAAATAGTGATTATTTTGTAGAGAATAATTATTTGTTGATTTAGTCATTAACTTTCCAGGAATTTGTGATAGAAAAATCGTTATACTCGACAATAAAAGAAAGACTAATGCTAATCGCCATTCTATATAAATAATAGCAACCACACTCATGATAAGGCTCCCTAAATTTGCAATTAGAGAGATTTTAGGGATTAATAAATTTTCTTGAATAAGGTCACTGTTTTTGGTGATATTATTTAAGAAATCTGAATGGTTACGGTTGTCAATTTGGTTAAATTCACGCGATAAATAATGTAATAAGAGACGCCTTTTTAGATCTAAAATAACTTTTTTTACATATTGGTTTTTAAGATAGGAATAGGAACAAGAAATCAAGAACCACAGTAAAATCGAACTTACACAAATAGTGATATGAAAGAGTAATCCACTATTTGAATTAGATATACTATCAAGTATTCTTCCTAATTGGAGAGAGAAGAATGTCATTAAAAGAGCACTTGTCAGACTTAATAAAATAAGCAAGAAATATAGTAATTTATATTGTTTCGTAATCTGCTTCATATTTTTCACCTCTTAATATATGATAGCAACATTATATTCTAAAACTAAAACTCAGGCTGAGATCTCCCATATTTGGGATACTAATTTTATTTCTTTACTATATTTTAGTTTACAGCTATCTATTGTATATCCTATGGATTTACAATAGCTTTCTTTTTTGATACAATAAAAGATAGAAAGAAGGTGAGAATATGTCAAAGACGAGCATGAGTATCCGTTTGGATAGTGAGGTTAAGGAGCAGGCCCAACTGGTGTTCAATCATTTGGGAATGGATATGACAACAGCTATCAACATTTTCCTTCGTCAGGCTATTCAATATCAGGGCTTACCTTTTGATGTTCGATTAGACGATCACGGGAAGTTGCTCCAAGTCGTAACGGATGTAGAGCAAAATCGGAATATGAGTCAACCCTTTGAATCAGTCTCAGACTTGATGGAGGACTTGCGTGCTTAAGATTCGTTATCATAAACAGTTTAAAAAAGATTTTAAGTTAGCAATGAAGCGAGGTTTGAAGGCAGACTTGTTAGAAGAAGTCTTGAATTTTCTGGTTCAAGAAAAAGAACTTCCTGTCAGATATCGTGACCATCAATTGACCAATTCCAAGCATTTCCAAGGTGTTCGGGAGTGTCATATCCAGCCGGATTGGCTTTTGGTTTACAAAGTAGATAAGGATGAATTGATTTTAAATTTGCTGAGGACAGGAAGTCACAGTGATTTGTTCTAGAAACAAAGGAGGAGAACATGAAGTTAGAAATTTTTGCAGAAGACAAACCAGCTGAAAAAGTCTTTGAGTACAAGCTAGAAGTGGCAGACAATGTGCTGCTCCTTTCCACTGCCCTGCTCTCAGGAGCGATTGCTCTAGCCAGCTTGTTTTCAGCCTTGAAAGATTAACTGACAGCCTCTATTTTCCTTTTGAAAATAGAGGTTTTTCAGTCCTTTCAAATCTGATAAGTGTTTTCTTTGGTACTGGATTGTGTTACAATTTTTAGTAACAAGTGTTTATAACAAGGAAACAGAAAAGATGAAACAAAGGAGAAGCGCGTGGCAAGATATTTAGTAGGGCCTTACAACAATAGTTGGAACTTTATGGATGCGCTTGAAAAAGCGCAGGATGGAGATACCATCGAGTTTGAAAATGGGTATGTGTTTCAATGGCCGACAGATGAGGTAATTGTGATCAACAAGAGCCTTCATTTTGTGGGGCATGTAGTTCCAAATCCAAATGGTAATGGGCGCATGTTTAACAACACGATTGAGGCTTCTTTCCGATTTGTAGAGGGAGCTCAGGTGACATTTGAAGATCTGTGGTTTAAAGTTGGTGGGAACTATACTGCCTTGACCTTATGGAATGAGTCAGCTATCACTTGTAAACAGGTCTATTTTGAAATCACCACTCCGACAAATAGTGAATTTTTTATCTATATGGATACGCATTCGAAAATGACATTGGATGGAGTTGGGATGAAGGTTCCGGAAAAACACCAAAGTGTCATCGGAATGTCAGCATCAGAATTGTCCATTCAAAATTCAACGATTTTTTCTAAGATAGATCTGTCAGAAGGATCTAAATTGACCTTAGAAAATGTCCATATTGAAAAATTTGGGAATAATACGATCCATGCCAAGGACTCAGAAGTGATCGCAAAAAATTCAACGATTACAGGCGGGGATCTGGAAAAGGACTTTCCACCAGTTTGGTTGAGGAATGTCATCTGGGAGTCTGAAAACTGTAAAATTGAGTTGCCTACTGGAACTGGAGTCTGTCTTGACAATAATGTTCAATTCAATTCGGATTCGGATCGTATAACCTCCATCAATTCATTCAATAGTATGATCCGAGCTCACCAGGCTACATTTACAGAATTTTTATGCGTCTATGAAGAGTCCTTTGCTTCCCTGACTGGAGAAACAACCTTCTTGAATGAGAATGCCCAAACCATTTCGTTTGGAGTTTTTGATGATGGTGTGCTGATGGCTGAGCATATGATTTGTCATAAGATTGCGGATCCTAATATCCGGCTTCAAGGTGGAGCCTTTGTGAAGGCAGGTAGCATGACCTATAGGCAGGGTGATGCGCGTGATCTGACCAAGGAAATTGAGGATGACTGTGACTATCTTGTTGGCAGAGAAGTGGCTAAGGGCAATGCGCAAGTCGTTGCTGCGGAGCAGGCAATGGATGCAACGGTGGCATCAAACCCTACAACGGGCTCTGGACCAGAGAAGAAACAAGATGCTCTTCAAGAACTCAATAGCCTGATCGGTCTTGAAAAAGTCAAACATGAGATCAAGAAAATGATCAACATGGTGGAATTTAACAAGAAACGGATTGCCAGTGGTAAGGCGCCTGAAAAGCAAACCCTCCACGCTGCCTTTATGGGAAACCCTGGTACAGGGAAAACGACGGTGGCTCGTCTGTTGGGACAAGTGCTCTTTGATGCGGGTGTTCTCTCAGGAGAAGAATTCCGTTTCGTGGAAGCAACGGAGTCCGATCTGATCTCTTCGAATATTGGAGGAACAGCTGAACAGACCCAGGCCCTGCTTGAAAAAGCGCGAGGAGGTATCCTCTTTATTGATGAAGCCTATAGCTTGGATAAGAAGGACAGTGGTGCGGATTTTGGGATCGAGGCGATCAATACCATCCTCAAGTTTATGGAGGACAATCGCGATGACATCATGATCATCTTTGCCGGCTATACCAAGGAAATGGAAGAGTTCTTAAAGACCAATCCAGGCCTCCGTTCTCGGGTACCAAATAATTTCATCTTTGAAGATTTCACGGGAGATGAGATTGTCCAACTAGGGGAAATGATTTTAAGCAAAGGGGACTACAAGCTCGAAGACAGGGATTACTATGCGCGTCATGTCAAACGGGCCTATGATGGCTCGCTAGATAAGAGCAATGGTCGCTGGATCCGTAACTTGGATGAGCAATTGACCAAGACCATGGCAGATCGGGTAGTGGCCCAAGGTTCCGATGATATTGAGACCATCCTCAATAGCGATATCGATGCTGTCCTTAACCAAGGTAAGTATCAAGCCGGAGCCGACAAGGAAGAAGATGGGATGGCTGCCCTCAACCGTTTGGTTGGAATTGCCAAAGTGAAAGAGCAAGTCGAACAATTCGTAGCCATGGCTGAGTTCAATCAAAAACGGGTTGAACAAGGTGGCATCGTCGAAGACACGACCTTGCACTCTCTCTTTCTTGGAAATCCCGGTACAGGGAAAACGACTGTGGCCCGTATTTTGGGCAATATCCTCTTCCAAAAAGGGGTGATCAATCAGAAGAAATTCATCGAAGTATCGCGGAGCAATCTGGTTGGAGGTTACCAAGGTCAAACAGCCTTAAAGACGCGCGAAGTTTTAGAGAGTGCGCTGGGTGGAGTCCTCTTTATTGATGAGGCCTATACGCTCTTTACCGGTTCAAATGATGATTTTGGGAAGGAAGCCTTGGATGAAGTCCTCAAATTTATGGAGGACCACCGTCGCGATATCGTTATAATCTTTGCCGGTTACACGAAAGAGATGCACGACTTCTTGCAGGTCAATTCAGGTCTGCAAAGCCGGATCCCGACTACATTTGACTTTGAGGACTATAGTCCAGATGAGATCGTCGAGATCGGTCTGTTGGGATTGCACAAGCAAGGCTACCAAGTCAATGAAGCCCTTTACGGAGAGATTGTGAAAGGAAATTATATGCGTGCCAATGACCATAGTAATGGTCGCTGGGTCCGCAATCTCAATGAAAAACTCTTGCGCCAAGTATCGACGCGAGTAACCCGTGAAGGTAGTACGGATTACAATTCGATTTTGGATCAAGATTTGGAAGCCTTGAGGGAGAATGGCAATTCTGGGCATCCCCATACAGTAGATGATCAAGGCTATGTTCTTCCTTAAGCTAAAAGGAACAAGAAAAAGGAGGCTGGGACAAAAGTCCTAGTCTCTCAATTATTTTTGGATTGTCGAGCAAGACGCAGTGGTTGAGTGGGCTCTACTACGCTGATTTCATCAGCTTTTACAGCCCTACTCAACTGTGCGGAGGTGGGACGACGAAATCGAATTCTAACGAATTACCGATTTCTGTCCCACTCTCTTTTTGCATGGACTTATGGTATACTAGGAGGAGATCATTCACTTATGAAGGAGAAAACAATGGTTTTACCAAATTTTAAAGAAAACCTCGAAAAATACGCTAAATTATTGGTTGCGAACGGTATCAACGTGCAACCTGGCCATACCTTGGTCTTGAACATTGATGTGGAACAAAGAGAATTGGCCCACTTGATTGTGAAGGAAGCCTATGCCTTGGGTGCGCACGAAGTCATTGTCCAGTGGGCAGATGACTTCACTACCCGGGAAAAGTTCCTCCATGCACCGATGGATCGCTTGGACAACGTGCCTGACTATAAGATTGCAGAGATGAACTACCTCTTGGAACACAAGGCGAGTCGTTTGGGTGTGCGCTCATCTGATCCAGGTGCCTTAAATGGTGTCGATGCAGAGAAATTGTCTGCTTCTGCCAAGGCTTTGGGCATGGCCATGAAACCAATGCGCATCGCCACTCAATCCAACAAGGTTAGTTGGACCGTGGCTGCAGCAGCAGGACTAGAATGGGCGAAAAAGGTCTTCCCAAATGCGACTAGTGATGAAGAAGCAGTGGATCTCCTGTGGGATCAAATCTTCAAGACCTGCCGGGTGTACGAAGAAGACCCAGTCAAGGCTTGGGAAGAGCATGCAGCTATTCTCAAGAGCAAGGCAGATACACTTAATAAAGAACAATTCTCAGCCCTTCATTACACAGCACCAGGAACTGATTTGACTCTTGGCTTGCCGAAGAACCACGTTTGGGAATCTGCTGGAGCTATCAATGCCCAAGGCGAAGGCTTCTTGCCAAACATGCCGACAGAAGAGGTCTTCACAGCTCCTGACTTCCGTCGTGCAGAAGGTTATGTCACTTCCACAAAACCGCTTAGCTACAATGGGAACATCATCGAAGGCATCAAAGTGACCTTTGAAAATGGAGAAATTGTGGATATCACAGCTGAAAAAGGCGATCAAGTCATGAAAGATTTGGTCTTCAAAAACAAGGGAGCGCGTGCCTTGGGTGAATGTGCTCTCGTACCAGATCCAAGCCCAATTTCCCAATCAGGCATTACCTTCTTTAACACCCTCTTTGATGAAAATGCCTCTAACCACTTGGCCATCGGGGCAGCCTATGCAACCAGCGTAGAAGGGGGCGCAGAATTCACAGAAGAAGAACTCGAAGCAGCCGGCCTCAACCGCTCAGATGTCCACGTTGACTTCATGATCGGCTCAAGCCAAATGGATATCGACGGTATCCGTGAGGATGGAACACGCGTCCCAGTCTTCCGCAACGGAGATTGGGCAATATAGGGAGCAGGACAGAAATCGGTAGACGCAGTCTCGTAAAAAAAGTAAGGTAGTAGTGAATCATCACTACTACCTTACTTTTTTGTCATTTGCTCTATTCTAAAATCAAGAGTCCTTCTTTGATTTCAAATGGGTTGTTTGGGTTGATGCGGTCATAGAACATAATACCGTTGGTGTGGTCGATTTCATGTTGAACGACGATGGAGTTGTAGCCTTTGAGTTTGATGCGTTTCTTTTCACCGTCTTTTGTGAAATACTCAACGGTCACGCGGGCGTGGCGAACCACATAGCCTGGGACGTTGCGGTCTACAGAGAGACAGCCTTCCCCATCTCCAAGAGCCGCATCTTGGACAGAATGGGCGACAACCTTTGGATTGTACATGACTTCTTGAAGGCTATAGGCTTCTTTTGGTGGGTTGCCATCGGCATCTTCTGGATTGGGTACCAAAACAGCGATAATCCGTTTCGAGATATCCAGCTGAGGGGCTGCGAGCCCCACTCCTCCACGGAGGCCAAGTTTTTCAGCCATAACAGGGTCTTGAGAATGGTGCAAGAATTGCATCATTTTTTCACCTAGGATAATTTCCTGATCAGGCAAAGGGAAGGTCACATCTTCAGCGACTGCTCGAAGTGTTGGATTTCCTTCGCGGATGATGTCATCCATATCAATCAAATGGGATGCTCTTGTAACTTTTTCAATTGCTTTCATCGTTTTCTCTCACTTTCTTTCTACCCTCCATGATAACACAAAAGAGCCTAAAATTAAAGTTATCTGTCGACAGTTTCCGCATGTTTGATGGACAAATCACTCATCCTTTTGGGATCTAAAATCGTATAGATCCGCCCTTCTCTTTGGATCAACCCCTCGTCAATCATCTGCTTGATGACGCGGCTAAGGTGGCGGTAGCTGATCCCAAAACGCAGAGCTAGCTGATTCATCTTTGGCTTGAGGGCCCCATTTTCATCGCAATGCTCAAGGAAATGAGTCGCCACGCGCTCCTTGACCGAATAATGAAAGTTGGCAGGAGCTAAATAGTTGATCTGGTGCAATTTCTCAGCCAAGGTCTTGGCCGTAGAGCGCAGAAAGGTTGGATCAATCAGGAGGCGCTTCTTAAAGTGCTGGGCTGGGAGCTGGACGACTAGCGAGTCTTGGTCAGCGATGACCGATGTGATGCAGACCCGATCGAGCAGGAGCTCAATCTCTCCTAACAGTCCAGGTTTTTCTTGGATTTCAAGGATGGTGTCGCTACCATTTTCAAGACTGTGGACGATCTTGAGCCGGCCTTTGAGAAAATAAGGAATGACATCTTGGTCAGAACCCTGACGGCAGATATACTCTCCAGCCTGATAGAGAACGAGGTCCAGCTGACTAAGACAGTCACCTGGAAAGATCTGATCCAATTGGTAGTCAGTGATGATCTCCATGAGTTTCGTAGATGGGGAAATTTTTTTCATCTCAATCTCCTAAAATAGGACAAATGTCCTATTTTTCTCTTTCTAAATTGATTATACTAGGATTCTATTGAAAATACTAGTTTGAATCTTTTCTAAAAAAATTAGTAAAGTCAAATGTTACCAGTAAAGTGTAGGAAATAAAAAAATGAAAAAAACAATGGAAAGAATCAGTCTCTTGAGCTTGTCGCTCATGCTGATCTCATCCTTTTCAATTACAGCCGGTTTGCCAGCTATGAAGGCCTATTTTAGCCAATTCGGATATTCAGCAGGCCAGGTGGAACTCTTGGTTTCCCTGCCGGCCTTTGCGGTTGTGGTCATGCTCTTTTTAAATAGCCTGATCGAGCGATGGATGAGTGAGCGCCAGATGATTGTCGCAGGGCTCTTGCTCTTTTCAACTAGTGGCCTTGTGCCTTTGGTCGTGCAGGACTATCCTCTCATCTTTCTTAGTCGTTTGGTTTTTGGTTTGGGGACAGGAATGATCAATGCCAAGGCTATTTCGATTATCAGTGAACGCTACTCAGGCAATGACAAGACTCGGATGCTGGGCTATCGGGGGTCTGCTGAAGTGGTGGGCTCTGCCATCTTGACTTTTATTGTTGGACAACTCTTACCCCTAGGCTGGCCAGCGATCTTTGCTGTATATGGAGGTGGTTACTTGATTTTACTCTTCTATATCCTTTTTGTCCCCTATCCTAAGGGGAAAAAACAGGCTAGCTTGAAGGAGAAAAAGAAAGGTTCTGCACGCCTTCGCTCCCCTCAATGGCGTTTTAGTCTGATGCTAGCTGTGATTGCTGGTATCATCATTTGTTTCAATTCCATCATTAGCCTGCGCGTGCCAGATATCATTGTTGACGCTCGTATGGGAACGGCGACAACAGCTGGAACAGTCCTAAGTCTGATGCAATTGACAGGGATTGTAGCGGGAGTGGGATTTGCTAGTTTGACACATGTTTTCAAAAAGAACTTGCTCATGATCATGTGCTTTGGTTTCGGTCTAGCTTTAGCCTTGATTGGCTTGTCTGGACAGCTGTGGAGCCTAGTTCCAGGAACCCTCTTGGCAGGATTTACCTACAGTACGGGAGTAACCAGTATCTTCTATCACTTATCTGAAAAAATTCCGACTAATCTCCTGAACCTTGCGACCTCGCTTGTCTTGATTGGCTGCAATCTTGGATCAGCCGTCTCTTCTTTCTTCATCCAGTTGGTGACGCCACTAGCTCCTTCCAATCATCTGCTCTTTGTCTTGATTGGTGCTTTGATGCTCCTAACAGGAGTCTTCGCCTCACAATTACTAGCACGAACGAAATGATTGAGAAATCATTTCGTTTTTTTAATTCAATTGATTGCGTCCTGTCACTAGCTCGTGTTATTATAGGAGGAGTGTGAAAAAAAGAATAGTTTAAAGGAAAAAATAATGAAAAGAATCATGGAGAAAGTGAGTATTCTCGCGCTTTCATTTATTTTGACGACCTCGTTTTCGATTTCGAGTGCGCAGTCGGCCATGTTTGCCTATTACAAGGGAATTCCTCACAGCATGATTGAGCTCTTGGTCTCGCTTCCTTCTGCAGGGATCATGGTTTCACTCATCTTCAATAAATGGATTGGGCGCCTTTTTTCAGAGCGTCAGATGATTGTGACAGGCCTAGTCGCTTACGCTCTATGTGGCTTTATTCCCTTAATCAGTCCAGCTTATCCGGTTGTCTTTTTGTCTCGGATTATTTTCGGGATGGCGGTTGGCTTGCTCAATGTTTCTGCCATTGCCATTATCAGTGAGCGCTATAAAGGAAAAGAACGTGTCCAAACACTTGGCATTCGGGGTTCTGCAGAGGTTGTTGGGACGGCTGTTTTGACCTTTGGAGTGAGTCTCTTGATTCGCTTTGGCTGGCAGGCTGCCTTTCTCGTCTACGGTATCAGTATTCCAATCTTACTTTTGTATCTCTTATTTGTGCCATATGGATCTATGACGGAAGCAGTGGAGGAAAAACACCGGGATGTTAAGATGACGGGGGAACAATGGCGGACAGCGCTCGGCTTAGCAGTCGTTGCGGCGTCGATCGTCTTGTCCAATGTCATGATCACCGTTCGGATTCCAAGTGTGGTCGAGCAAGTAGGGCATGGTACTGCCCAAACTGCTGGGATTATTTTAGCAGCCATGCAATTTGTTGGGATCTTGGCAGGTTTAGCCTTCTCGCCCTTGACCCAGCTCTTCCGCGATCGTTTATTATTGGTTTCGGGTGTAGCTTTTGGTGTGGCCCAACTGTTGATCGGCGTCTCTCCAAATCTCTTGATTCTTGCCCTTGTAACCATCGCTTCTGGCTTCGCCTACAGTGTAGCTCTTACAACAGTTTACAATGTCTTATCAGATAAGATGCCAGCAGGGGTCTTGAGCCATGCAACATCCATTGCGGTTTTGGGATGTAGTACAGGTTCGATCGCAACGACCTTTGTCCTTAGTCTATTAGGGACTATCTCATCTGCTCCAGCCTTTATTTTTGGATTTTCTGGTATCCTCATGATCCTGATTTCCTTTTTTGGCCTTTGGATTGTGCGAAAGAGCGGGAAGTAATCATGCGGCTAGATAAATTTTTAGTGGATTGTGGCGTGGGGAGTAGGACCGAGGTCAAGCTGCTTCTCAAGCAAAAGAAAATCGCAGTGAATGGAAAAAAAGAGACAGCAGGGAAGCTACAGATTGATCCAGACAAGGATCAGGTGACCTTTATGGGGGAAAATCTGGTCCATGAAACCTTTGTGTATTATCTGCTTAATAAACCAGCTGGAGTCATCTCAGCGACTGAGGATGACCATCACCAAACTGTCTTGGATCTACTGGATGAGACAGCCCGTCACAAGGAAGTCTTTCCTGTCGGGCGCCTAGATATCGATACCCATGGCTTGCTCCTTTTGACCAATAATGGGAAGCTCGCCCATGCCATGCTTTCACCGAAGAAGCATGTGTCGAAGGTCTACCGTGCCCAGGTGGCTGGGATCATGGATGAGGCAGATGTGGCCCGTTTTGAAGCAGGTATTGCCCTCAAAGACTTCACGACTTTGCCTGCGAGATTGCAGATCTTAGAGGTGGATGAGGCAAGCGCCAGTTCCTATGTCGAAATTGAAATTGCAGAAGGAAAATTCCATCAGGTCAAGCGCATGGTCGCTGCCTGTGGCAAGGAAGTAGTGGATTTAGAGCGGATCTCTATGGGTCCTCTAAGGCTAGATCCAAATTTAGAGCTTGGGGACTGGAGACGGCTGAATGAGTCTGAATTGAAATCTATCAGTATATTTGGGATCAAACTTTAAGTTAGTACAATGTTAAAGTTAAAAATTGGATAATTACAATATATAAGGAGTTTGTAGTGAATTACTTTAATAATTTATTTATAGTTTTAATGCCAGTTATTGTTGGTGCATTGATTTCAATTGTTCCTAATATGATAAATAAGAAAATTGAAAATAAAAATAAGTTAAAAGAAGACAATAGAAATATTAAGTTACAAAACTATGTAGAATTAATAGATCTATTAACAATAGTGTTGAAGAATCCAGGAGTTAATTTTGAACAAATTATTTCTAAAATAAATATAGTAAACATGATTGGCAGTGTGGAAGTAGTTTATACGTTAAATGAATATATTCAAACATGGGGAGGTTGCACTTCACAAGAGGATCAAAATACTAAATATTTTCAATTACTCATTGCGATGAGGAAAGATATTGGTATTGACGAAGGGGATCTGTCTAAGCTTTCTACAATAGGGTTACTTGATATCCAACGAGTGAGTTGATATTATGGAGATGTTTTTTCTTGCTTAAGTTTATGTACAAACTAACTTTTAAAATCATCAAGCTACTGTATTTTCTATTTGTTTGACAAACGGGATCAATCCTGATAGAATAAGAAGGTCGAATAGACAACTAACTCTTTCTTGGTAGCAGGATATGCCAAACCTGCCACTCGGATAGAGCATAAAGAAAAGGAGCTTATCATGGCAATCTCAAAAGAGAAAAAAAATGAAATCATTGCACAATACGCACGTCACGAAGGTGACACTGGTTCAGTAGAAGTACAAGTTGCTGTCCTTACTTGGGAAATCAACCACTTGAACGAACACATCAAACAACACAAAAAAGACCACGCTACTTACCGTGGTTTGATGAAGAAAATCGGTCGCCGTCGTAACTTGTTGGCTTACCTTCGTACAAACGACGTTAACCGTTACCGTGAGTTGATCAACTCTCTTGGACTTCGTCGTTAATCTTGCGTCTAAAACGTTTCTATACTTCGTTGACTTCGCCTCGATGTACCATCAGTACAATCTTCGCCTCGGCGCCTTGTCTAGAAACGTTTTATCCAGCAAGAATGGAGCCTTCTGAATTCAGGGGGCTTTTTTATTGAGTTTTATCGGCCACAATTTTGGAGACTACAAAAACCTCAAATGGTAGCAGTCTGCAAGCCCCCTCGTAGAGTCCACACTTTACGAAGTAAAGTATAGTGGGTTATACTTTACATGGAAGTAGTCACCGAATTCCAGTTAGAAAATACTTTGTAACTACGTTTTGAGGAGGAGTAAAATGCTTTCCTACGTTCGACATTACCCACTAGCGATAGCTAAATTAATGTGTCTGTGTTTCCCTAAAATCTGCTGATTTATTACTGACTAATACAGGAGTTTTTTTATGGGACAGACAATCATATCTGCTATTGGTGTTTATATTTCCACCAGTATCGATTATTTAATTATTTTAATTATTTTATTTGCACAGCTATCACAGAATAAACAGAAATGGCATATTTATGCGGGGCAATATCTAGGCACAGGCTTACTTGTAGGGGCGAGTTTAGTTGCTGCTTATGTCGTCAATTTCGTGCCTGAAGCATGGATGGTTGGATTGCTTGGTTTAATCCCTATCTATTTAGGGATTCGCTTTGCAATTGTTGGAGAAGGTGAGGAAGAAGAGGAAGAAATTATTGAAAGATTTGAACAAAGCAAGGCAAATCAACTGTTTTGGACAGTTACATTGCTGACAATTGCGTCTGGCGGAGATAATTTAGGTATCTATATACCTTATTTTGCTTCGTTAGATTGGTCACAGACACTCGTGGCGTTGCTTGTGTTTGCAATCGGCATAATTATCTTTTGCGAGCTTAGTCGTGTGCTATCCTCTATGCCGTTAATATCCGAGACAATTGAAAAATATGAGCGAATCGTTGTGCCCTTAGTATTCATTACACTTGGACTATACATCATGTATGAAAATGGCACGATAGAGCCTACAATCTTCAGTTCGTCGCCTTTTCTAGAACGGTTTTATCCAGTATAATCTTCGGCTTCGGTTCCTAGCATCGTAAGGTAAAATAAACCAGATCGATCTCCCTTCGGGGAGATTTTTTGTTTTCACCAAGATTTTCGCCCGAGCTCAAAACAGCTCTCTGAATTCAGGGAGCTGTTTTATTGTCTTTTCCTTATCGCACAAGATCCATCATTCTGAGGAAGTCGTTTTGTTTGACAGATGTAATGAACGGAGTTACAATGGATACATCTTAAGAAATAGAGGTTACTGATATGATTGAAATTACATATCTAGATGGTGCAAAACATGAAAGAGTCATGCATTTTGATTCCTATGAAGAGTTTGAACGATCCCAACAGACCTGCTTGATTGGTGTAGCGGATTACTATCCTGTACAAAAATTGACCTATAATGGGCACGAACTCGATTACCAAGGCACTTACGGAGATGTCTTCTTCTATTTGATGAAGCAAGACCTCGATCAATACAAAAACTAAAGGAGAAAAACAATGGTAAAAGCAATTACAGATGCAACATTTGAAGCAGAAACTAAAGAAGGATTAGTCTTGGTAGACTTTTGGGCAACCTGGTGTGGCCCATGTCGCATGCAAGCTCCTATCTTAGAAAAATTATCGGAAGAACTTTCGGAAGATGAGTTAAAAATCCTGAAAATGGATGTGGATGAAAATCCTGAAACAGCGCGTGCTTTCGGCATTATGTCCATCCCAACCTTGCTCTTTAAAAAAGATGGGCAAGTTGTCAAACAAGTAGCAGGTGTACACACCGCAGCACAAATTAAGGCCATTGTGGCTGAGTTGAGTTAAAATTAATAGCACTCCCAATAGTAAGATAGGAGTGCTATTTTATATTCAAAGAAAGAGCCCTGTTCTTTTAAATGAGGAACAAGGCTCTTTTATCATCAATTATTCTTTTGTTTCGAGAACAGTAACTTGAAATTTTTGGTGAGTTTTACATTCACTGTGTCACCATTAGTATTGAAAAGATTGAATAGCTTCTTTCAAGTCAGCTTGTAAAATGTTTCTCTGGTCGAGTTGGACATAGACTTCCAATAGGCAGGATCTGAAGTTGGAAAATTTATAAAAGTCTTCCCTTTCTTCTATTGGGAAATCAACAGCTTTTATCCAAGAAGCTACCTGCTCTTGATCTAACTTTCCCTGTAAATAGGTTCATAAAGCACTCTCGCCAAGCGCCAATCCTCATCATCTGTAAAACGAATCGAAATTCTTTTAAAGATTTGGCCAAGTATGTCCAATCCGTCAAGTACTCTATTTTTAGGAAAGCCAGGATGACAAACCACTTCTGTCAAGAGGTCAGCTCCATGCGCAAAAGCGTGAACCCAACCATACTGACTGGAAAAACCTGTTGTATCCTTTTCTTTTTCAAGATAATGTAAACCTTGATCCAGTAAAATATATCTTATATCGGCTTTTAATCTTTGATAAAAAATTGATTGCGGATTGGCATCTGCAGATAGGAGGTTGGCATAAACAAGGGCTTTAAAAGAACGCTCAAGTGTTGATAGCCCAATCTTATCAATCTCTTTTTCTACTCCTTCATTGGATGAGATCGTCTCAGCAATGAAATGAAATTGTTCCTGTGTAAACAGTTCTTCTTGAATCCCTCTGGCCAAGCTGGTAAAAACGAGATCATCGCGAATTTCGGGCGAGGGATCTCCCAAATGTTCTAGCAACCACTGGATTTCTTCTTGACTAAAGCTTGGTTTTTCTTCTGTTATTTTTCTAAGTAACTCTTGATACATGGTCAATACCTCTACATTTTTAGCAACTTGATATAATCCAGACCCCAGTTCTCAACAGCATCTAAGACAACTCTGAATTTCTGCCCCATTTCGGTTAAGCTGTACTCAACTCGTGGGGGAACTTCCGCATAGACCTTTCGTTGAACAATCTTATCCTTTTCTAATTGACGGAGATGACGTGTCAAAATAGTTTGAGTAATCCCAGGCAATAATCTTTGCAATTCTTTAAATCGTTTAGTACCCGTACTCAACTGATAAATGATTACCAGTGCCCATTTCCCTGTTAAAACCCTCTGCGTTGTCGCAAATGGACAAATACCATACTCACTCACTTTATTTGGCATAAAACATCTTCTTTCTATTTTTAAAAAAATTTATCCTTTAGTAGCAACAATAGTATTGATTTTGATACCAGCTATCAAAAAAGTGTCTACTTGTTTTTTTGTTTGTAACTGTTAAAATTATATCATAAAAATGAAATGGAGAATAGATATGTCAACAAACTTAGAAATTTTCAATACTTATAACCAAGCTTTAATTGCTGGTGACTTTCCGGGTGTCTTTGAAACGATGGCAGACGATATTGTCTGGCATCAACCTGGTACTCATAGTATATCTGGTACAGTTGTTGGTAAGGACCAACTAGGAGCTCACCTAGCTACATTTGCTGAGAAAACTAATGGAACCTTTAAGGTGATAACAAATTGGGTTTCTGATAATAAGGATTTTGTCGCAGCTAATGTTACTTTTCTTGGAACACGGGCTGATGGTACTGAACTCAATATGAACGGGATTGACCTCTTCCGTATTGAAGACGGGAAAATCAAAGAAGTTTGGCTTTTCTCTTCAGATCAAGCTGAAGAAGATAGCTTTTGGGGATAAGCAAAACAGATTGGAAAAATCCAATCTGTTTTTGCTTATACTCATAACTCAGCACTGTAGGCAATGATTTGATCCACAGTGTCTGAAAGGAATTGGATGGTATCGCGGAGTGGTTTGTCAGTCGAGATATCTGCTCCGATGATCATGGCTGACTCAAGTGGGGTCTTGCTGCCACCTGATTTGAGGAGGTCTAGCCAATCTTTAGCTCCGTTTTCGGAGTTCTTCAAATGCAAGTATCCCGCTGTTGAGATAACCAAGCCAGCTGAGTAAGTATAGCTGTAAAGCCCCATGTAGTAGTGGCTTTGGCGCATCCAGGTCAATGCTGCGTCATCATCGATTTCAACGGCGTCTCCCCAGAATTCGGTCAAGACTTCCTTCATGATGCTATTGAGCTTGCTAGCTCCGAAGGTACCACCTTCTTCGATCAAGGTGTAGACCTTGCGTTGGAAGGCTGCTTCTAGCAAGTGGGTGATGAAGTTGTGGAAGTAGGTATCTGTCAAACGGTGAGCTAGGGCAAAGCGTTTTTGACGAGGATCGTCAAACTGGTGTTCCAAGTAGTCGCTGAGGAGGAGCTCGTTAAAGGTAGAAGGAGCTTCCACATAGTAGGTCGACATGTGGGCGTTGAAGTAGCTTTGGTTGTTGTCTGAGAAGATGAATTGACCAGAGTGTCCGATTTCGTGGATCAGGGTATAAACATCGCTCATCCGTCCTGTCCAACTCATCAGGACATAAGGATGGACACGGTAAGGGTCGGCTGCATAACCACCGGAATCCTTGCCTTCATTGGCAGCAAAGTCGACCCAACGTTCGGTTTGGTAGCGGGCAATTTCGCGGGAGTATTCTTCTCCAAGAGGTGCCACAGATTTCATGACCAAGTCATAAGCATCATCAATGGTAACATCTGGGTTGAGCGCACTGTCCAAGTCTAACTTCCAGTCGGCAAAGGTCATTTTTTCAAGGCCGTTGACCTTGGCCACGTGTTTGAGGAATTTTTGAGCAACTGGAGCGAAGTCCTTCATGATCAGGTCAATCTGACGGTCAAACATGGCACGATCCACTTCCTGCTCAGCCAAGAGATAGTCAAAGACTGAGTCGTAACCCCGCATATCGGCGATTAGTTTTTCGGATTTGATTTGGGCTAGATAGGTAGCAGCAGCCGTGTTTTGGTGCTTGCGGAGGCCTTCTGAGAAGGAACGAAAGGCTTTTTCACGGACTTCCGCATTTTCATGGTTTTGGTAGAAGTTTTCATAGGTGACAAAGCTATTCTTGTAAACTTTTCCATCTACTTCAAAATCAGCCATTTCAAAGTCACCTGCCCGCATCTTGGTATAGATATCTTGTGGTCCGTAGAAGACTTCACCAAGGTTTGTCAGAGTTTTTTCCACATCAGCTCCCAAGTAGTGAGCTTTTTTGATTTTAGCCTGACGAATGGCAAAAGTGAGGTGAGGGAGTTGACCCAGGCGTTCAAGGACTTCTTCATCTGCTTCGACCAAAGCATCGTCAAAGAAGGAAAGTTCAACGCTGGCCCAAGTTTCGAAATCCATCCCTGCTTGGGCAATTTCCGCAAAAGCTTCATCGCCAAAGTCCGTCGTTTGGGGCATAAAGCTGTAGTTACCAATGTGGCTGAGTTGGATCTGAATTTGTTCAAAGACTGCAAAGGCAGCTTCAAAGTCTTCAAAGGTGTGGAGCTTGCCCTTGTAGTTACGGACAAATTCATTAATTTCCTCGCGCGTTTTTTCAATGGCACGCAAGAAGTCTTCTTGGTCTTGATAGAGGGCTGTGAGGTCCCAGAGTTCCTTCTCAGGAAATTCAGAACGTTTTTTTAATTCCATAGTGTTCTCCTTTTGATCAAATAACTATACTAAGTATAGCAGAAAAAAGGGCAGAAACATAGAGGGAGAGGGGAAAATGCTTGTGTAAAAATCTTGAAAAGAGCTGGAAAAAAATTAAGATTAAAAAACATAAGTCTAACCACTATATTTATGTAGGAAGCGAAATGAAATTTTGCTGATATACTAAGTACATCAGAGTATTGCATTTCATGCAATACTCAACACTAATGGCTCTAAAGAATATAAGAATTGTTTGATATTTTTTGTGGCAATTCTTATATTCAAAATTTTAGTAAAATGTTGCTAATTAGTGATAGAGGAGGTTATATATGGAAACAAGAGAAGAAATTGTTTCGAAACTAGAACTAATCCGTGAGAATATATTGGGATTTATTCAGGCCCGTTCACGTCAAGTTACACTTGTTAATCAAATGAGAACAGCCAAATTGATTCAACAAGATGAATATAGCGATAACACATTGTCTCATAAATCCCTAAAGCTTGCTTTTTCAATTATGGTATTTTCAAGTATTGCTATACTTTTAGGGGATTTATTGTATGTCATCTTACTTGGTGCTGTGAATCGATTAATCGGTGATATTATTTTTGAAGTTATATTCTTATCAGGATTTTTATTTCTGTTGTATCGTCGTATGAAAGGTTCAAAAGATAGCTGGATTTATCCGGCGACACTGATTATGGGAGGGATCTTACTTGTATTCCCTCTACGTTTGCTTTTGACTCCTAATCCTATAACATTAATTCTACTTGGAGTATCAATTGTAGCCACCTATTTCATCATTCAAAACAAGCTGGAACTAATGATTGCGTTTGTGAATAAAGGTATTCGTAATAAAAATGAACAGCATTTAAGAGATTACCAAGCAGTGGTTGCAGAAAATCAACGATTAGAATTGGCCTATCAGCAAGAGGGACGTTTGATGGAAAATTTCCGAAATCAAGCTGTAGCAATTGGTCAAGGATGGTACCCTAAAGATTATTATGCACTAGATGCAGTGAACTATCTTATTCACGCGTTTAATAATTTCAAAGCAGATAATATAAAGGAAGCCATTAATTTATACGATACATATTTAGACCGAGCAGCCCGTCGAGCATTTGAGGCAGAGATGATCGAACTTGAAAAAGAGCAGATTATTAATCAAGAACGAATGATCAAGCTTCAGGAACATGCAAATATTTTAAGCGCTAGACAAATTGCAGAAACACAAGAAGCAGCTGCTGCATCACGTGCTGTAGCAAGTGAACTCGAGAATATTCGTTATGGAAGATAAGAAATCCGGGATAAATAGGTAGGGAAGAAAATAGAAGGAATATAATTATGAATAAAACAACAAAGAAAAGTATTGCTATCAGTGCTACTATTATCGCTGCAACTGCTGTAACTTCAGTTGTACAAGCTGAAGAAGCGTCAGTTGCTCAACCTCAGACAGGGACATCAGCAACTGTTTCAAATATCGATCATCCTGCTGAGGTTACAAAAGAGGCAGTTGATACAGCAAAAGAGCAAGCTGATGCTGCGGCTAAAACGGTAACAGAACAAGAAAAGGTTGTCAGTGCAGCGGATCAAAAGGCCAAGGAAGCGGAAGCTGCTGAAAAAACGGCAGCAGCAACCTATGAGAAAACAAAAGAAGCTGCGAAAGAAGCAACTCCTGAAAATATTGCAAAAGCTGAAGATGCGATTAAAACAAAAGAGGCTGGTGTGAAATCAGCTGAAGAAAGTGTAAAAACGGCTGAAGAAGGTGTGAAATCAGCTGAGACAGCAGAAGCCGAATCAGGAAAAAATTATGAAGAGTCTACTAAAAAAATAGAAGATGAAAAAGCAAAAGTCGCATTAGCCAAGGAAGAAGTGAAGAAGGCAGAACAAGCTCTTAATGAGACAACACTGACCAGAGCACAGGAGACAGTGACGATTGCGGGAAATAAACTGAAAGATGCAGAGTCTGTAAATAAAGCAGCTCAAGACGAATTGACTCGTGCAAAAGAATTCGACGCATCTCGTCAAGCTAAAATTGATGAAACAAAATCAGCTCTCGATAAAGAACGCACTAAAAAGAACGTCCCTGCTCTTGAACAAGGTCTCGCTGATGCAAAAGCTAACGTAGAAGCTAAAGAAAAAGCTCTCGCTGAAACAAAAGCTAAAGCAGGTGTCGCTCAAGCTGAAGTCGATGCGGCTCAAAAAGCTCTTGATGTAGCAAACGCTCTATATCAAGAAAAATTGGCTAAATTGAAACAAGACGAAGCTCTTCGTAAAATCGTAATTCCTGAAGAATACGCAAAACACGATATCACAGACTACGCTTGGTTCATCTCTCACTCAGATGAATATATGAAATTGCAACCTCAAATTGATTGGGCTGCTTACAATCAAAAAGGTATCGGCACAAACAAAGACAAAGTCGACCTTGCAAACCTTACAGTGGCGCAACGTAAAGAACTGGCTGAATTCGCCGCTCAAATGTTGAACGACATCAACCAACAATACTGGTCACAACGTGAACCTGGCAAAACAGTTGCACCTCTTCAATTGACTGTAGGAGGACAAGAATTCGCAGATAATATTGCTAAAAAATATTCGGATTTTTACAAGAATAATGGTGGGACTCCGGAGATAGTACTGACAAACTTTAAACATCTATTTGATGTGTTAATTGAATATAGTGCAAGAGAATCTCTTGGCCAACTTTTACCTGAATGGCATAAAGAAAACATGGGTGGATACACTATGTTGAACTTGAAACAAGATATTGCTAGTTCTATCCGTCAAATGATGTTTGCTGACGGCGATCAATCAAATGGTCACACTAAACACTTGATTAGTCTTCAAGGTACTGGAATCGGTATCAGCGTAAGTTCTGGTTCACTTCACATCTTGTCAACAAGACAGTCTACAAATCAGGATAAAGCTGATTACATCAGTACGGATGCCGAATATAAAGCATCTTTGACAGCTTCTGTAGAAAAAGAAGAACAAGTACTACAAGCAGCTAAAGATAAGAAAGCGATCGCTGACCAAGCGGTTAAAGCTGCTGAAAATGACCTTGCTTCTGCAAAATCAGCTCAAGTTGACGCTCAAACAGCCTTAAACGCAGCCCAAAACACTATCGCTAAAGCTCAAAAAGCATACGATGACGCTCTCGCAGTTAAAGAACAAACACCTACGGCTCAAACTAAAGTCGATGAAACAGCAAAAGCTCTCGAAGCTGCAAAAGCAGAACTTGCAACAGCTAAATCAAATCTTGCAAACTTGCAACAAGTTCGTGCGCAACGCGAATCTGAATTGAAAGATGCTAAAGCTAAATTGATTGCTCAAGAAGAAGCTCTTAAAGTTGCTCTTAAAACAGCAATCGATGCTGAAAACGATTTGAAAGCAAAAGGTCGTGCTACGACTGAAGCTAAAGCTCAAGTTGAACGTGCTAAACAAGCTGTTAAATCAGCTGAACAAGCTGTACAAGACGCAAAAGATTATCTTGAATTGCTCAAGAATGCACCTGTGAAACTTGCTGAAGCTGAAAAAGTATTGGCTGAAGCAAAAGCTAAAACAGCTGAAGCTAAAGCAATTCTTGAAACGGAAATTGCAAAACTCGAAGCATTGAAGTTGAAAGCTAAAGTGTCTCAAGAAGATTACAAACGTGTCTTCGAAGCATACCAAAAACTCGTTCAAGCAAAACAATTGGAAGAAACAATTCGTCGTGAACAAGAACGTATCAAACACGAAAACGAAACTCGTCGCAACGAACCAGTTCGTCATGAACCAACTGAAAACAAAGTGATGAAGACAACTAATCCAACTGCAACAGTAACACCTGGTGCAATCACACCAGCAGTACCTCAAACTAAACAAGCAAACACTAAAGAATTGCCATCAACTGGTGAATCTGCAAGTGCACTTGGACTTATGGGGCTAGCAATGGCTGCTCTAGGTCTTGCTGGATTGAAACGCAAACGCGAATCAAAATAAAAACACTATTTAGGCTGGGGAAACCCAGCCTAAAATGATATAATTTTAAGAAAAAGATTGTTAAATGGGGAATTTTTTATGAAAAAGGTCATGATTTCACTATTGGCGGGTGCATCCGTTTTATCTTTGGTGGCTTGTGCGCCGAAGCGCTATGAACGCCAAAGTAAACCAAAGACAGCAACGTCATCAGCTGTCAAAAAAGAAAAGAAGGATACAGGTCAGAAGTATTATCAAGAGGTTTTGAAGCGGTATGCTAAGTATGATACAGCTCTTAAAAATGGGGATAAAGCAGGCCTGTTTGCAGAATTGGGTAAATTGCCAGCTGGTTCAGAAGAAAGCACTTATCTAGATGCTTTGGAACGCTTGGAAACTCCGGTTACCTTCCAATATGCATTTACAGACTTGAACCAAGATGGAGTGGATGAGCTCTTGGTGTCTAATCAATACACTGGAAATAAACAGTATGTTTCTGCAATCTATTATCTCAAGGGTCAAAAAGCTGAATTGCTCCATACAGCTTATACAGCTGCGGTGGGTGGCTATCGCTCCAGCTTAGATGTTTTTGACAATGGACAAATCGTCTATGCCACTTGGCAATCTATTAATCCAGAAATGGAATTGAGCCTTTATTCGCTAGGAAAAGGGGAGGCCAAGGAAGAAAAGAAAGCAACCATTCAAATTGGTGGGGATCAAACAGCAGAACAGGCTCTTGGAATTTCAGCCAAGAAGTTAGACCTCAGTAAGCTAGACTGGAAAACGTTTGATAGTTCAGGGGGTTCCAAATCAACAGCAAAAGCAGAAGAGAAAAAATCAGGAAGCTTCCAAGTACAAGTTAGCGTAGCCAACCTTCGTATTCGAAAAGAACCGTCTACTTCCGCCCCATCTGCAGGAATGATCGCAAAAGGGACTCATACCATTACGGAAACCGTAGAGGCAGATGGTCATACTTGGGGCAAATTGGAATCTGGACAAGGCTGGATCGCCCTTGACTTCACAACGCGTGTGGATGGTTCTAAAGCAGCGAGCTCAAGTAAGAAAAGCAGCGGAATGAATATTCAAGAAATTCAGAACGGAAATTTCTCAAGTATTGCAGGAACCTGGAAAAATGGTCTAGGTTGGGTTCTGGAATTTGATAAAGATGGTTTGACAGGAAAAGGATTTGTAACAGATGGTAGTGGAGTTGTTGATAGAATTAATCCTGATCACGGCTATATTAGTGGGGGGATCCATAGTTCAAAACCAAATACAGCTGGTGGAGCTGCGATCTCTTTCTTGCCAGCAGGAACACCTATGAGGCCTGATAGTGATCAGAATAGTGATCCATCAGATACATCAAAAGATCGTATATGGGTTGGGCAACAATATATTTGGGATACTGACTCGTTCTTCTACCGTGTGGACTAAGAGAACATGGAGACAAACATGAAAAAAATTGGAACCTACCTACTAGCTACTGTACTCATGCTTTCCCTAGCAGCCTGTGCTCCCAAACGCTATGAGCGCAAGCACAGTCCGGTAGGAACTTCATCGGTCAAAAAATCATCTGACAAAGCCCAAGAAAAAGAACAAACAGAAGGAAATAAGTCAGATGAACATGATAAAGAAGCCATTGGGACCTTGTCAAAAGCGGACCAAGCGGATATCTATGCGATTATTGAAAACAGTGCGTCTTTGACCTATTCGCTTCAGGTGCAACCGACTCGCTTGCTGGAGTTGAACAATGATCACGGTGCGATTGACGGTTACTCGCAAGACATGTTCATTGATTACTACAATACCTACACGCCAGAAACCTATCAGTTGCAAGATATCATTGATAAATTGGATGCAGAAGAGACATCGGACTCTATCCGCAGTCTTTCCCAAGACAAGCTGATCCAGCTTACAAATGAAAAGAAAGACGGCTGGATCTATTCGACAAAAGATAAGGCCTTCTACGAAATTGTACCTGGTGGTCGTGGCGGAGCGATGCCACCGATGGAAATCCCTTCACCGGATGAATGGGTGATCAATGATGATTCGGTTGAAGTGACGACGACCATCCAAGGAACTTCTGAACCATACAGACGTTTTGTCTTGAAACGAAACAATAAGGACTACAAGGGTGGAACACATAAAACACGCTTTTATGTCGACAGCACTGAATTCGCAAAATCGTAAAAATAATCAGAAGCTATATCTAGCTCTAAAATTTTTATATAGAACTTGCTGAAGAATCAAAGAAAAAGGCCCTCAAAGCCTTTTTCTTTTGGGCTTGAATATGTTAAAATAAAAGGTATACGTGCTTGGATACAAAGATGAGGATATAACATACAGATATGCTGTTGAAATTCCTATCTCGTTGAGTTGCTTGACGGCTTGGTATCTTGATAGTTGAACACGGGCTAAATCCCTAGTGAAAAAGATAGATTTCCTAGTGTGCGTGGCACACTGCGTCAATCTCCTATTTTCATACGGGATTCTTCACGCCCTTTGTATCCTGATTTTTGTAGGCAAGTCGTATAATTTTATCAATCCAAAGGGGATTACAATGACAAAACAAGTGTTTCAAACGACTTTTGCGGGTCGTGAGTTAATCGTAGAGACTGGTCAGGTTGCCAAGCAAGCAAATGGCGCTGTTGTCGTACGTTACGGTGAGTCAACTGTCTTGACGGCAGCTGTCATGTCTAAGAAGATGGCAACTGGGGATTTCTTCCCACTTCAAGTCAACTACGAAGAAAAAATGTATGCTGCTGGGAAATTTCCTGGTGGCTTTATGAAACGGGAAGGACGTCCTTCAACAGATGCGACTTTGACAGCGCGTTTGATCGACCGTCCAATCCGTCCAATGTTTGCGGAAGGTTTCCGTAACGAAGTGCAAGTCATCAATACGGTTCTTTCTTACGATGAAAATGCATCTGCACCAATGGCAGCCATGTTTGGTTCATCATTGGCCTTGTCTATCTCAGATATTCCATTTGACGGACCAATCGCTGGAGTACAAGTAGGTTATGTGGATGGGGAGATCGTCATCAACCCAACGCAAGAACAAGCAGAGCGCTCGCTTCTTGAATTGACAGTAGCTGGTACCAAACACGCTATCAACATGGTAGAGTCTGGCGCTAAAGAATTGTCAGAAGAAATCATGTTGGAAGCCCTTCTGAAAGGGCACGAAGCTGTTAAAGAATTGATTGCCTTCCAAGAAGAAATCGTAGCAGCAGTTGGGAAAGAAAAAGCAGAAGTAGAATTGCTTCACGTGGACGCTGAATTGCAGGCTGAAATCATTGCAGCCTACAACAGTGACCTCCAAAAAGCAGTCCAAGTAGAAGAAAAATTAGCTCGTGAAGCTGCGACTCAAGCGGTTAAAGACCAAGTGACAGCCGTTTACGAAGAAAAATATGCAGACCACGAAGAATTTGACCGGATCATGCGTGATGTAGCTGAAATCTTGGAACAAATGGAACACGCAGAAGTGCGCCGTTTGATTACTGAAGACAAGGTTCGCCCTGATGGTCGTAAGGTCGACGAAATCCGTCCTTTGGATGCGGTTGTTGACTTCCTTCCTCGTGTGCACGGTTCAGGTCTCTTTACGCGTGGACAAACGCAAGCTCTTTCTGTCTTGACCTTGGCGCCAATGGGTGAAACGCAAATCATCGATGGTTTGGATCCTGAGTACAAGAAACGCTTTATGCACCACTATAACTTCCCTCAATACTCTGTAGGGGAAACTGGACGTTACGGTGCACCTGGTCGTCGTGAAATTGGTCACGGTGCTCTTGGGGAGCGTGCTCTTGCTCAAGTCTTGCCAAGCTTGGAAGAATTCCCATATGCGATTCGTTTGGTAGCAGAAGTTTTGGAATCAAACGGTTCTTCTTCTCAAGCCTCTATCTGTGCGGGAACGCTTGCCCTTATGGCGGGCGGTGTGCCAATCAAGGCACCAGTAGCTGGTATTGCCATGGGTCTGATCTCAGATGGAAACAACTATACCGTATTGACAGATATCCAAGGTTTGGAAGACCACTTTGGAGACATGGACTTTAAGGTTGCTGGTACGCGTGACGGGATTACAGCCCTTCAAATGGATATCAAGATCCAAGGGATTACTGCAGAAATCTTGACTGAAGCTTTGGCTCAAGCCAAGAAAGCCCGTTTTGAAATCCTTGATGTGATCGAAGCAACTATTCCAGAAGTGCGTCCAGAATTGGCGCCAACTGCTCCGAAAATTGATACCATCAAGATTGATGTGGACAAGATTAAGATTGTCATCGGTAAGGGTGGAGAAACCATCGATAAGATCATCGCTGAAACAGGCGTTAAGATTGATATCGACGAAGAAGGAAATGTTTCTATCTACTCGAGCGACCAAGCTGCCATTAACCGTGCTAAAGAAATCATTGCAGGCTTGGTTCGTGAAGCCAAAGTGGACGAAGTCTACCATGCCAAAGTGGTTCGGATCGAGAAATTTGGTGCTTTTGTCAACCTCTTTGATAAGACGGATGCCCTCGTTCATATCTCTGAAATGGCTTGGACGCGCACCAACCGTGTCGAAGACTTGGTAGCCATCGGTGATGAAGTCGATGTGAAGATTATCAAGATTGACGAAAAAGGTCGTGTCGATGCTTCTATGAAAGCTCTTCTCCCTCGTCCGCCAAAAGCAGAAAACAGCGAGGAAAAAGGTGAAAAAACTCATCGCCATGGCGATCGTCCTCGTCACCACAACAAAGACCACAAACCTAAAAAAGACTTTACTATTACACAAAAAGATTCAGAATAATCATTAGAAAAGGAGGAGCACGGTATGGGATGGTGGCGTGAAACCATCGATATTGTAAAAGAAAATGACCCAGCAGCGCGTACCTCGCTGGAGGTCCTTTTGACCTATCCAGGCGTCAAAGCACTGGCAGCTCACCGTGTTTCCCACTTTTTGTGGAACCATGGATTTAAGCTCTTGGCGCGGATGCATAGTCAGTTCTGGCGTTTTTGGACCCAGATTGAAATCCATCCAGGTGCGACCATTGCTTCCGGTGTCTTTATCGACCATGGAGCGGGCCTCGTTATCGGAGAAACGGCCATTGTTGAAAAAGGCGTCATGCTCTACCACGGGGTGACCCTTGGGGGAACAGGGAAGGATGTCGGTAAACGCCATCCAACGGTTCGTGAAGGAGCCTTGGTCTCCGCTCATGCCCAAGTCATCGGCCCAGTGGAAATCGGAGCAAAAGCCAAAGTAGGAGCAGGAGCTGTCGTGGTCTCAGATGTACCAAGTGATGTAACCGTTGTCGGTGTTCCTGCCAAGATTGTGCGGGTGCACGGTCGAAAAGATGAACCAGTCATTCATCAAGAAGAAGAAAAACGGGAATACTACATGAACAAGCTGGAGCATGCTAAGGAAGCTAGCCATCGGTCTTCGAGCTTGTAAGGAGATCGCTACGTGATTCAATCAACCAATACATTGAATGACCACCAACTACTGGAAGCAAAGGCCCTTATTGCCATCTGTCAGAAGTATGACGGAACGTTTCGGGATCCTTATCTCTCCAATATGCTCAATTTTGACCCCGATATGCCTGCCTTTTTCCTTTATTATGAAAAAGATGAACTTGTTGGCCTATTAACCGTCTATGCGGATGACCCAGATGTGGATGTGGCGATCCTGGTCCACCCTAATCATCGTCGTCAGGGAATTGCGCGTGCTTTGTATAGAAGTTTTGAGAAAGAAACGGCATCTTATCCAATTGAGTCTGTGACTTTTCAGACAGAGCGTATTTTTTTAGAGAATCATCCTGATTTTGCCAGCAATTGGGGACTGGTCGAGGATGAAGAGACTGAAACCTGGTTAGGACGTGATCGAACCGCTTATGCATTAGATTCCCGTTCGGATGTCGATGTGCTCTTGGCAGAACCTTCTTATCTTGAAGCCATTGCCCAGCTCCACCACCAAACCTTTTCAGATGAAGTGGAAGCACCAGAAGTGAGCCACAGATACATTTCGGAGGCCTTGAAGGATCCTGATAGTCTGCTTTACATATTACTCAAAGAAGGTCAAGTGATTGGTGTTTGTACGGTCGATGTGTCTGGAAAATGCAATTACCTTTATGGACTTGCGATTGCTGAAGTCTATCGTGGGCAAGGTTACGGGAGCTATCTGGCAAAATCCCTCATCAACCAACTCATGGAGCAAAATGATAAGGCATTTCAGATTGCCGTGGAAGATAGCAATGTTAGTGCCAAACGCTTGTATGAAAAGATTGGCTTTGTCACACAGACTCAGGTGGTTTATTTAAACCCAAAAGAGTAGAAACAGAAAGGAAATGAAGCGTGTTAAAAATTTATGATACTATGTCTCGTGATTTGCGAGAATTTATCCCCATCGAGGAAGGAAAGGTCCGCATGTATGTCTGTGGGCCAACGGTTTACAACTATATCCACGTAGGGAATGCCCGTTCAACGGTAGCCTTTGACACGATTCGTCGCTACTTTGAGTATCGTGGCTACGAAGTTGCCTACATTTCCAACTTTACAGATGTGGATGATAAGATCATCAACCGTGCCAAAGAAGAAGGCATCACACCTCAGGAAGTGGCAGACAAGTACATTGCGGCCTTTCGTGAGGATGTGACAGCTCTTGGCGTGAAACCTGCAACCCGCCACCCTCGTGTGGTCGAGTTTATGGATGACATCATTCGGTTTGTCGCTGACTTGATCGAAAAAGGCTATGCCTACGAGAGCCAAGGCGATGTCTATTTCCGTGTGGAAAAATCTCACAACTATGCAAAATTAGCCAATAAAACCCTAGAAGACTTGGAGTTAGGTGCTTCTGGTCGGACAGATGAGGAAACAGCTCGCAAGGAAAATCCAGTCGACTTTGCCCTCTGGAAAGCTGCCAAACCAGGAGAGATTTCTTGGGACAGCCCTTGGGGACCTGGTCGTCCGGGTTGGCACATCGAGTGTTCGGTCATGTCAACGGGGATTTTAGGCGATACCATTGATATTCACGGTGGTGGGGCCGATCTTGAGTTTCCACACCATACTAATGAAATTGCCCAGTCTGAAGCTAAAACAGGCAAGACTTTTGCCAATTACTGGATGCACAATGGCTTTGTCAATATTGATAATGTAAAGATGTCCAAGTCCTTGGGCAACTTCATTACTGTGCATGATGCATTGAAGACTATCGACGGCCAAGTGCTTCGCTTCTTCTTTGCAACCCAGCACTACCGCAAGCCCATTAACTTCACAGAAAAAGCGGTGCGCGATGCGGAGACCAACCTCAAGTATTTGAAAAATACCTATGAGCAACCGTTCACAGGAGAAGTGGATCCAGCAGACTTGGAAGGCTTTGTGGACAAGTTTATCGCGGCTATGGATGAAGATATCAATGCGGCAAACGGGATTACCGTCGTCTTTGAATTGGCTAAATGGATCAATTCTGGTCACTACAATCAAGACGTCAAGGATGCCTTGACCAAGATGTTAGAAGTCTTTGGAGTGGTCTTTGTCGAAGAAGTCTTGGATGCAGATATTGAAGCCTTGATCGCTGAACGTCAGGAAGCGCGGGCTAAGAAAGATTTTGCGCGAGCAGATGCCATTCGCGATCAATTGGCTGCGCAAGGAATCAAGCTCTTGGATACAAAAGAAGGTGTAAGGTGGACACGTGATTGATGTCAATCTAATCAATGGGATTGCCCTTGCCTTTGAGGGAGATGCGGTCTATTCCATGTATATTCGCAGACACCTGATTTTTCAAGGGATGACCAAGCCCAATAAGCTTCACCAGGCTGCCACCCGCTATGTCTCTGCTAGAGCTCAGGCCATCTTGATTGAAAGCATGCTGGAGCAAGAAATTCTGACGGAAAAAGAGTTGGAGATCTACAAGCGCGGTCGCAATACCAATAGCCATACCAAGGCCAAAAATGCCGATGTCGTGACTTATCGGATGTCGACGGGCTTTGAGGCTGTCATGGGTTATCTCCATATGACGGGGGAACTCTCTCGTCTAGAAGAGCTGATTGACTGGTGCATCCAGCAAGTAGAAGAAGGAACAAAGCAGTGAAAAATATCAGAGAGTGGTTTCCTCATGCAGAGGTGACGGATCAAGCCAATCCACCAGCTGGTTATGTAGCCATTCCCCTTCAGGCTCATCAATGGTTGCTGCTGAAGGAAGAAGAGCTAACCGAGCGAGAAAAACAATTGATTTCCTGGTTGGGCGGTGAAGAAGAGGTTGCCCCTAATCCTTGGTACCAATACCTGATCGATGGAAAGGGAGAAGCCCCTCAAGTTATCAAAAAAATACAGCTCGTCTATTGCCACCTCTCGCATTCAACAGCGGAAGGAACAGCTTCTTGGTTAGAGATGATGCAGACACTCTTGCCCAACTTCCGAGCAACCTTGCAACTGAGCGGACAAGATTATGTGCTTATTCTGGACCAAGATCAGACTTTGCCTGTGGCCGATATCTTAAAAGATACCGTCTCTGCCATGGAGTATGACTTCAATATTCGTTTATCTATCCTGGTCGGTCAAGTATGGACCGAGTCTAAAGACGGGAAAGTGTCTCCTGTCATCCGAGCAGAACAGGCTGTCTTTCGAGCTTGGATTCGAGAAGGTCATCAAGGTGTTTACCGCTTTTCTCAACTCTACCTGTGGGGGATCGAGCAGGCCGATTTGGATCTGACCCCAATCAAAGCAAGTTTGCATCAGTTGATTGAAAGTCAAGATCAATTGCAAGACATCATTGTCGCCCTCTGGGACAATGGGGCAGTCGTCACCAAGGCGGCCCAGCAACTCTATCTCCACCGCAATTCGCTCCAATACAAGATTGATAAGTGGGAGGAGTTGACGGGTCTTCAGTTGAAAAATCTGACAGATCTAGCCCTGTGCTATCATTTAGTTTTACAAGATGTGATTTAAACGGAATCAATCCAGAGTTTTGTGCAACTTGCACAAAACTCTTTTTCTTTTTTGTGAGACTTGCCATAGATTTGTAAAACGTTTTCATTTACAATAGAACTATAAAAATCAAAGGAGTACCATCATGGTAGAATTGAATCTTAAAAATATATACAAAAAATATCCAAACAGCGAACACTACTCAGTTGAAGACTTCAACTTGGACATCAAAGACAAAGAGTTTATCGTTTTCGTAGGTCCTTCAGGATGTGGTAAATCAACGACTCTTCGTATGATCGCTGGTCTTGAAGATATCACAGAAGGTGAATGTTCCATCGATGGTGTCGTTGTAAACAACGTGGCACCTAAAGACCGTGACATCGCCATGGTATTCCAAAACTACGCTCTTTACCCACACATGACTGTGTACGATAACATGGCATTTGGTTTGAAATTGCGTAAATACAGCAAGGAAGATATCGACAAACGTGTACAAGAAGCAGCTGAAATCCTTGGCTTGAAAGAATTCTTGGATCGTAAACCAGCTGACCTTTCTGGTGGTCAACGTCAACGTGTGGCCATGGGACGTGCTATTGTCCGTGATGCAAAAGTGTTCTTGATGGACGAACCTTTGTCAAACTTGGATGCGAAACTTCGTGTATCGATGCGTGCTGAAATCGCGAAAATCCACCGTCGTATCGGTGCTACAACCATCTACGTAACTCACGACCAAACAGAAGCGATGACATTGGCTGACCGTATCGTTATCATGTCTGCTACTAAAAACCCTGCAGGTACTGGTACTATCGGACGTGTGGAACAAATCGGTACTCCTCAAGAAGTCTACAAAAACCCAGTCAACAAATTTGTAGCTGGATTCATCGGAAGCCCTGCTATGAACTTCATTAACGTAAAATTGGAAGGCGGACACATCGTTGCCAATGGATTGAACTTGAAAGTTCCAGAAGGTGCTTTGAAAGTCTTGAAAGAAAAAGGCTATGATGGTAAAGAATTGATCTTTGGTATCCGTCCAGAAGACGTGAATACAGAAGCTGCTTTCCTTGAAACTTTCCCAGAATCAGTAGTAAAAGCAACGATCTCTGTATCTGAATTGCTTGGTTCTGAATCTCACTTGTACTGCCAAGTTGGTGACAACGAATTCATCGCTAAAGTAGATGCACGTGACTACCTTGGAACTGGTGAAACCATCGAACTTGGATTTGACTTGAACAAAGCTCACTTCTTCGACAAAGAAACTGAAAAAACAGTATACTAATACCTACTGAAATTGTAGAGACTGAGACGATATGTCTCAGTCTCTTTCATTTTAAGGAGACAAAACGTGGAAAAAGACTGGTGGAAGGGGAAGGTCGCTTATCAGATCTACCCAAAAAGCTTTAAGGATAGCAATGGTGATGGCGTTGGAGATTTGAAAGGCATCACGGAAAAACTTGATTACCTTCAAAAATTAGGAATTGATATTCTCTGGTTATCCCCTATTTATAAAAGTCCTTTTATTGACCAGGGCTATGATATTTCTGACTATTATGCCATTGATCCTATTTTTGGAACTATGGAAGATATGGAAGAGCTGATCGCGGAAGGCAAGAAACGGGGCATTTCCATCATCATGGACCTGGTGGTCAACCACTGCTCCAGTCATCATGAGTGGTTCCAAAAAGCTCTAGCAGATCCAGATGGCCCTTATGCGGATTACTTTTACTTCATCGAAAGTGACAAGGAACCCAACAACTGGGAAAGTTACTTTGGAGGCAGTGTCTGGGAACCGGTTCCTGGCACCAACAAATACTATCTCCATTCTTTCCACAAGGATCAGCCGGATCTCAATTGGCAAAATCCTGTCTTACGCGAAGAGATTTACAAGATGATCAATTGGTGGTTGGACAAGGGAATCGCGGGCTTCCGGATCGATGCCATCATCAACATCAAAAAAGACCTGGAATGGCGTTCGCTTCCGTCCGATCGTGATAATGGCTTGGTCCCGGTACCGGAGTCTCTGGTCAATGCGCAACCGATTGAACCTTTCTTGCAAGAGTTAAAGGAGCGGACCTTCGCCAAGTACAATGCCTTCACAGTAGGGGAAGTTTTCAATGAAACTGACGAAGAATTGCATTTCTTCATTGGAAAAGATGGTGTCTTCTCTTCCATCTTTGACTTCAAACAAACCATGCTGGGTCAGGAAGGAAAAGGCTGGTTTGATCATAGTCTTCCAACAGCAGATGAACTCAAGGAAAGTATTTTCCAAGCCCATGAGCGCGCGGATAGCATTGGGATCCTCTCTACCATTATCGAGAATCATGACGAACCTCGTGGTGTGTCCCACTATATCGCGGAAGGTCCAGTAAACGATACCAGTAAAAAAGCCCTGGGAACCATTCAAATCTTGCGCAAGGGAATTCCTTTTATCTATCAAGGCCAAGAAATTGGAATGGAAAACCAAGTCTTTGAATCGGTGGAGGATTTTGATGATATCGCGACCATCAATGGCTACCATGTGGCTAAAGAAGCTGGTTTGAGCGAGGAAGAAGCCTTAGCAGTTATCGCCAAATACAGCCGGGATAATGCACGGACACCCATGCAGTGGTCAAGAGAGCCAGGTCTGGGCTTTAGCGATGGGTCAGTCTGGTTGATTAGCCCAAAACCAGATGTTGCCATCAATGTGGAAGATCAGGAAAAGGATCCCAATTCCATCTTGAATTATTATCGCCAGCTGACCGCCTTGTACCGCCATCCCCTATACGGAAATACCATTCGGTTTGGAGATATGATCCCGGCTTATCGGGACCGTGAAAACATCATTGCTTTCGAACGCCGTGAGGATAAGCGCCTCTTGGTGATTAGCAATTTCCAAAATCGTGAGGCCACCCTGGAGTTGCCAACTCCGATTAAAACGGTCGTTTTAAATAATACTGCAGGATTATTCCAAGAAGGAGAGCAAGTGCTCGAATTGGTCCCTTACCAAACGGTTGTGTTGGAATTGGTGGAATAAGGAGAAACTTTGCATCAGTGTTAGGATTTAATGTAGAATAGTATGTTCATTAAATATTCTGGAGAACATTATAAAAGTTTTCTATACTTTAGAATCAGTCAAGTATAAACTGAAACTTTCCGCTGTGAGAAAAGTGTTTGAAACATTATTGTTTCAAACACTCGGGAGTTTTGAGAGTAAAACAGTTTGGGAAACTGTTTTAGCCTGAGCCAAGAAATTAAAGAGCGAAGGGGTTCAAAACAAATTGAACACGGGCTGCGGATCGTGTCAAAAAGATAAGTTCTCCTAAAATCTAAAGATTCTGCGTCAAACTTCCTATTTTGACTGTATCCGCAGACGCCCTTTGTATCTTGATTTAGTCATGGAACTTCGAAGAAGTTCGCTGACGTCCGTACTCACCTAAGGAAAGTTTTGAAAGATATTTTATCTCCAAAAAGAACCTTCGCGTCTGCGAAGGTTCTTTTCGTGTCATCCAAGTCTAAACCTGGAACTTACTCAACTTCTTTCTTTTTCAAGAGGAGGAAGCCTCCGCTAACGGCTAACAAGAAGCCGGAAAGAATGAAGTGCGCAGTTGTGTCTTCTCCAGTTTGTGGCAATTGTGCCTTGGCTGGACTTTCTTGGAAGCTTTGTCCTACTTGGTAAGTCAAGGCTTGCACGCTTTCTTCATTTTTAGTTGTCATTTCTTTTTGTGGAAGGAGCACTTTAGGAGTATCCTTCTTGGCTAAGATTGGCTGTGGATTGGTTGTTTGGTTATGAATTGGAACCACCACTTGATCTGGTTCTTTAGCTGGAACGTAATCCATCAAGCTGGCCAACTTGCTGCCAAAGATCGCATTGGTTACCCAGCGGAAGAAGTGGACAGGGTGTTGACGGTTGGTTGGATTTCCTGCATAGACAAAGAGTGGTTGTCCCATCAGTTCTCCAGAGATGGCCATGACTTTGTTGGCCAGAACATCGTTATGTGGCCACCAACCTGCAATATAATAATCGCTTGGAGCGATGCTCATCAAGGTCTTGAAATGCTCTGGAACCTTTTCAATCCAGTTTCCTGAGTTGGAGTAGAAGAGGGTATTCTTCTTGTATCCGCTGGTCAATGGATCCTGATCATCAATGATGGCTTTCATCAAGCCTTCGTAGTCACTACCGCCTTTTAGTTTTTCAGCGTCAAATCCTGTAAGAACTCCCAATTTTTCCAGTTTTTGCATGGCTTCTCCGCCAATGACAAGGGTTGGTTTTTTACCAAAAATGGAAGCGTCAAAGCGGTTGCTTTCCAAAATAACAACATCTGCTTCTTCTGGAGTATTGACGATTTGGAAGCCTAATTTTTCAAGGACCAGACTAGTATGAGCAGGAGCATCTACTCCGGCCCAATTATAGTGGTAGTTTGGAGAGTAGACCTTCATCGGTTTCAAGGTTGGGCCACTTGGTACCTTGTAGAGGGCATCGCCATAGATGGCATAGTTTGGCAGGAGCGAAGCAAAGGTATCGCGGTCAACGATGTAGCCATCATCTGTTAGGTAGACGGATTTTCCTTGTGCAATAGCCTGGTTGACAGCTTTAACGGCACTGGCTGAAGTATTTGCGATCACATAGTAAGGAGCTTTTGGATCGATCTCAGAGGTACGAGTGGCGCGGGTGGTGGTGACTTCTCCTAATTTTCCGTTGAAAAGACCATCCGCAAAGACAGGTTCGGACTTGAACCCTCTCATATCTGGGAAGTTGACCAGCAGCTCTGCATACATAGCAGCCCAGGCAGATTCGTTGGAGCCCTTGTAGAGAATATGGTTGGCATAGCCACGTTTGGCTTGGGCCATGTCAATGACTAAGTCCCCTTTTTTATAGTTGCCAATATCTTCTTTGAGTTCCTTGACGAGGACACCATTGCGTTTGAAGTAGTCGATCATATTGAAGGCTTCTTGGGCATCGTTGTCTTTGTCGAGGCTCATTGGGATGACGTAGTAGTCTGGGAAGAATTTCGGACGACCGTTTTTCACACGTCCAACGATTTCTCCATTTGGGCCGACCAGTTCATTTTCGGCTTTTGGATCTTCGGTTTTATTGAGACCGCGCAGGTAGAAGTTGAGACGCATCTCAAGGAGACGGTCTGGATCTTGGTTGAGGAAGTCAATTCCGCCTAGGACAGCATTGCGACCCGCGTTATAGGACTCTTGGTTAGATTCCGGAATTTCGATAGTATGGCCTAAAATACCATGGTAGACAGCATAAACCCCTGTATAGCCAGAGAAGGAGTCATCCCAGCCATCGCCCCAATCCAGTTTTGGAATGATGTAACTATTGTATTTAGAATTGGCAACTCCTGCCCGTCCCATATGATGGGCATTTTCTAGCATCAGGTCTGACAGAAGATCGTATTCGAAGTTCGGATCATGTGGGGGCGTTGCAGGTTCGATTAAGAATTCTTTGACAAAACCGTGTAAGTCGTAGAGAGCGATCGGATTCCATTTGTTGATCATTTGGATAACCGTGCGAACTTCAGGGTTGGTTTGGTAGCTGGCATCCCGGTTTGGATCGAGCCCGTTTGCTAGGGCCCGCAGGTTGAGAGCATCCCCATCTGGGTTTTCCGTGAAGTCAAATAAGAAGATGAATTTATTGAGCAAGGTTGGAATATCTAGCGTGACTGTTTTAGCATTTCCAGCTTCATCGGTGGTGTTAAAGGTCACCTTTTCCTTGGTCGCAAAAGTATTGAAGAGGCCTGTGATGATATCAATGCCTGGTTGTTCATCCGCGTGGGTGTTGTGGACTAAGACAGGTAATTTGTAATCCAAGGTTTTGTCTTTTAGTGCGGCCAGCATTTCGCTTGGCTTAGTCAAAGCTGTAGGGTTGGTACTAGACAGGTAGTGATCGATGCTGGCTTGGTCCTTGCTCACGATCCCCATCTTCATATCCCGTCCTTGGGCACTCTTGCCAAGGGTTTCCAGCTGCACTAAACGATCGGGTTTCGCTTCTTCCTTGGATTTTTCGATGGCAGCCAGCATTTCTTCATGTGTATGGTAGTCCTGATAAGGTCGAAAAACAAGGGTCTTATTGATGGTGATCCCTAAGTCTGCATTGGTTCCGACCAGCTCATGATTGCCGATGTAGTTGCGGTAAGTCCGGCGAATATTATTTGGGCTACGAAGACTGAGATCTTCACCAAAGAGATCCTGCACGTCAATGTGGAGATCTAAATCATTTCCGTTTGCGGTCTCTGTGATGGTAAGGAATGGATCCTTGCTCAGTGTTCCTGTCTCCATATCCCAGGTTTTCCACTCAGAGAGAGGCTTATTGTCTAAGGTCCAGCTGATCTTGCCAGCAGCTTGAGCTTTTTCTTGGACTTTGTCATCAATCGTACTCTTTTCAGAGAGATAAATGGTGCTATCTGCCAATCGTGTCGCTTGGTCTGCGGTCGTTGTAGCACGGTTAGTGCTTGGACTAGCGGTTGGCGCAACTTCTGTAGTAGAAGTCACATCAGAAGTCGCTGCGGTTTCTGCAGGACTAGCAGGAGTTACTTCTGTGGCTGTAGCCGAACTGGTCGTCTCGGCTGTCACAGGTTGCTCAGAAGTAGGTGTCGCTTCAAGGACTGTGCTCGGTTCTGTTTGAGGCCTTTCTAAGCTATCGGCTGAAGCTTGGCCATGCCCAATAACGGAAAGCAAGACAGCCGCTGAGAGACTGAGTGTTGTAGTGTACAAATGTTTCTTATACGAAGACTTCATATAGAAGACCCTCCTTAAAAATGTTATTACAGTTCCAGTATATCATTAAAAGAAAACGTTTACAATACATGTGCAAAAAAGAGGGTGGATAAAAATCCAGCCTCTTGAAATGACATTTGAAAAACAGATGATAGGGTAATTGCTTCCTCGAACAGTCTCCCCTATTTATTCGTTAACTTTATGAAATTGTTGGTAAAAATCAACCTTGATCTGGATGAAATTTTCTAAGTCTCTTAAAAGTTGGAGTAAGGTAGCGCGTGTTTCAAATTCCTCACGAGTCTTAGGAAGAGGGCGTTCGCGGAAGATCGCCAAATACTGAGTAATATCATCTAGAAGATCTTGGGCAGGATTTTCCTGACTTAACTGTTGAGCCGTCTTCTTAAAAAGTTGAGCAAGGATCATACTTTCACTCGCCGCCAACTGACAGCGGTTGACGTTTTCTGCCATATCTCGCAGGATATCGTTTTGTCGCTTGCGCATTTCGAAGTAGTGAATATGGTAGTTTGTTTGGTGAAAGAGGTGGTTGGAATGGTCTAGATAAACTAGATTTAAAGCGTCCTTTAGGATACCATCCAACTCCTTAATCAAGCGAGCATCATTGCGACCATCCCCTTTACCAAGAAATTCCGCAAAACGACCAAGGATCTTTTTCAGTTGGTCTTCAACAACATCATGGTAATGATCGATCGCCGCCTGATTCGAAGGCATATAGAGATTGGCCAGCAAGGCAAAGCTGGTTCCAATTAAAAAGAGAGCAAGTTCATTGAGCAAGAGTCCCCAGGAAGTAGACTGCTCAATCAAGAGATGGGTGACCAGCACCGTACTAGGCGTGATGCCGATCTGCCAGCCCAATAGAAAGGCACAAGGAACATAGAGAGCGATAAAGACACCCAATGCCCAGAGGTTGAACCCTAAAAAGGAAAAGGTGAGACTTCCGATAGCAAGGGCCAGCAAGGTTGACATAAAGCGCTGGTAGGCCTGCTTGATGGTGCTACGACGTGTATCCGAGATACTCAAGATGGCAATGACGCCAGCTGAGATGGCATAGGTCAAGCCCAGAGCATAAGCAAGGGCTGCTGCTAAACAGGTGGCCAAGGTGAGCTTGATGGTTCGTTGAAAAAGAGGCATGGCTTCCTTTCTAGTTCGGTTCGTTCATTGAGATAGATTTGATTTCATTATATCATGAATTGGCCTCTTCCTCCTTTCTTGTGGTATACTAGTTCTATGGAAAATAACGATATCGTATACGGTGTTCACGCAGTCACCGAGGCTTTACAAGCCAATACAGGCAATAAATTATATATTCAAGAAGACCTACGAGGAAAAAATGTCGACAAAATCAAGGCCTTAGCAGCTGAGAAAAAAGTGTCAATTTCTTGGACTCCAAAGAAAACCCTGCAGGAAATGACAGAAGGAGCTGTTCACCAAGGCTTCGTTCTTCGTGTGGCAGCCTTTGCTTATACAGACTTGGCAGTGATTCTGAAACAGACAGCCCAAGAAGAGAACCCGCTTTTGTTGATTCTCGATGGTTTAACAGATCCGCACAATCTTGGATCTATCTTACGGACAGCTGATGCGACCAATGTCTCAGGAGTCATCATTCCTAAGCACCGGGCAGTTGGGGTAACCCCAGTGGTGTCAAAAACTTCTACCGGAGCCGTGGAACACATTCCCATTGCGCGTGTGACCAATCTCAGCCAAACCCTAGACAAGCTAAAGGAAGAAGGTTTCTGGATCTTTGGAACCGACATGAACGGCACGCCATCTCATCAGTGGAATACGGCTGGTAAGTTAGCCTTGATCATTGGCAATGAAGGAAAAGGGATCTCAGCCAATATCAAAAAGCAAGTCGATGAGATGATCACCATTCCCATGAATGGTCATGTGCAAAGCCTCAATGCCAGTGTAGCAGCAGCCATCCTTATGTATGAGGTCTTTCGTAATCGACTATAATCCTAGAAAGGCAATGATATGAAACGAAAAATCTTATTGGTTGACGGCTATAATATGATTGCCTTTTGGCAGGAGACCCGCCAGCTCTTTCAAAAAAGTGAGCTCGATGCAGCCCGCAATATCCTCCTGCAAAAACTGAGCCACTATGCTAGCTTTGAAGGGATCGAAGTCATCTGTGTCTTTGATGCCCAGTATATGCCAGGAGTGCGGCAGACCTATGAGGAGTTCAATGTTCAGGTGGTCTTTACCGGTGAGGATGAGACGGCAGATGACTATATCGAGCGCTTGGCGGCAGAGCTCAATACGCCCTTCCACCAAGTATCAGTAGCGACTAGTGACTTAAATGAGCAATGGACCGTCTTTGCTCAAGGAGCCCTTCGGGTGTCTGCCAGAGAGTTAGAAAAACGGGTCGCAGTCGTCAAAGGAAACCTTAATCAAGCGCAGCGAGTGGTCAACGATCAAAAACCACCCATGCGACCGCTCGATCACGAAGTATTGCGACAATTACAAGAAATGATGGGAGACAAGTAATGACATTTGCTATTTTGACAGATTCGACCGCAGATTTAGATCAGAACTGGGCCAAGGAACACCAGGTGACCATTCTTGGGTTGACCATTGAGTTAGATGGGACGGTTTACCAGACAGTTGGCGAAGGTCAATTGACCAGCCCTGAGCTTTTAGAAGCCATGAAAAATGGAGCTAAACCGACAACCAGTCAGGTCAATGTGGGCCAATTTCAGGAAACCTTTGAACAATTTGCCAAAGAAGGAAAAGACCTGCTTTATGTAGCCTTTTCATCGGTCTTATCCGGGACTTATCAGAGTGCAGTCATGGCACGAGACCTGGTTTTAGAAGACTACCCGGAAGCCGTGATCGAGATTGTCGATCCGAAGGCGGCTGGGATTGGAGAGGGATATCTGGTCATGCGGGCAGTAGCTGCGCGTGATGCAGGTCGTTCATTGGCAGAAGCTAAAGAAGAAATCATGGACTTAGCGCCAAAACTGCGGACTTATTTCCTTGTCGATGATCTCTACCACCTCATGCGTGGAGGCCGTCTCTCAAAAAGTGCCGCGATCATGGGAAGTTTGGCCAGCATCAAACCCATTCTCTGGATTGATGCGGAAGGGAAAATAGTGCCAATTACGAAAGTTCGTGGACGCAAAAAAGCTATGCGAGAACTACTGGAGCTGATCAAAGCAGATATTGGTGAAGGTACAGCTTTAGTCTCTTATACCAACGATCTAGAAGGAGCAGAAGCACTGAAGCAAGAAATGCTTGTGCTTGAAGGGATTGATGAAGTCCTTGTGATGCCCCTTGGACCGGTTATTTCAGCCCACGTCGGCCCGAATTCCTTGATCGGATTTGTCATTGGAAAAGAAAATCGCAAATAATTTTCCAAATCGGTTGACTTTTATCTTAGAATTTTGATACAATAGTAGGCGGTATTGTTTACCCCATTTGTAAGGCCCCGGAACCTTTCAAATAACTCGCGGACCGGAACATCCGCCCTGTAAACAAAAACGACATTCATATAGGAGAAATCATGAACAAAACTACATTCATGGCTAAACCAGGCCAAGTAGAACGCAAATGGTACGTTGTTGACGCAACTGATGTACCTCTTGGACGCCTTTCAGCAGTTGTTGCTAGCGTGCTTCGCGGAAAAAACAAACCAACATTCACACCACACACTGATACAGGTGACTTCGTAATCGTTATCAATGCTGAAAAAGTTAAATTGACTGGTAAAAAAGCAACTGATAAGATCTACTACACTCACTCAAACCACCCAGGTGGATTGAAATCAATCTCTGCTGGTGAACTTCGTTCTAAAAATGCAGTACGTTTGATCGAGAAATCAGTTAAAGGTATGCTTCCACACAATACTCTTGGCCGCGCTCAAGGTATGAAATTGAAAGTATTCGTTGGAGCTGAGCACACTCACGCTGCACAACAACCAGAAGTTCTTGATATTTCAGGACTTATCTAAGGAAAGGAACAATAAAGTATGTCACAAGCACAATATGCAGGTACTGGACGTCGTAAAAACGCTGTTGCACGCGTTCGCCTTGTTCCAGGAACTGGTAAAATCACTGTTAACAAAAAAGATGTTGAAGAGTACATCCCACACGCTGACCTTCGTTTGGTCATCAACCAACCATTCGCAGTTACTTCAACTGTAGGTTCATACGACGTTTTCGTTAACGTTGTAGGTGGTGGATACGCTGGTCAAGCAGGAGCTATCCGTCACGGTATCGCTCGTGCCCTTCTTCAAGTAGACCCAGACTTCCGCGATTCATTGAAACGCGCAGGACTTCTTACACGTGACTCACGTAAAGTTGAACGTAAGAAACCAGGTCTTAAGAAAGCTCGTAAAGCTTCACAATTCTCAAAACGTTAATCAATACGATTATATCAACGTTTCAAAGCACTCAAGAGTTTACCTCATGGGTGCTTTTTTTATGTTTTTTGAAAAAGTTCACCTCAAAGTTTACCTTATTTTAACCTTATTGTTTTAGAGACTTTAAGGCAAATTCACCGACTGCCATAGGGACTACATTAGAAGTATTGACATAAATCTGTGTTGTACCTGTGTCGCTATGTGTCAGAGCTTCGGAAATAGCTTCTAAGCTCATTCCTGCCTGTTTAGCAAGTGTTGCTCCCGTATGACGTAGTTTATGTGGTGTAGCGTGTGTAAGCTCTGGGTGTCGCTTTTTGATAGTTTTCATCTTATTATTAAGATAGTCAGCATGTAAAGGTTTATTGATATTCCCTCTGGTATCTATATAAGTGAAAATGAATTGTTCTGAATTGCTGATGATGCCAAACTTTGCAAGTTCATATTTTTGTTGTTTTTTCCATAAAGTCAGAAGTTGAAGCAAGTCACTAGAAATAGAAAAGATAGTTTTTTTATTTCCTTTGGTAGATTTTACTTGTCCGTATCTGTCTAAAGCCTGAATTAACTGAATCTGAGATTTTGAAAAGTCGATATGTTTCCACTGGAGAGCATATGTTTCTGATTTTCTATCTCCAAGGAAAAAGGTGAGATAAAAAAGGACGTAATCTTTGAGTGAGATTTTATCGTTCTCTAAATCTTCTTTAAAAGCTGAGAACCATTCTTGGAGTTGTTCATGAGTTAAATATAAATCTTCATCACGTTTTGATTCTGCAAGTTGAATTTTTTTGACGGCCTTAATTCGTCTTAAAGTTTTTGCAACTCTATTTGCTTCAATATATTCAAGTTCTTCTGCCCAATCAAAAATAGAAATAACGTAACTTCGTAAAGTTTTGAAGTTGGCATATTCGTTGGCTTTTGCCGTCATCAAATTTAGAATAACCTGTTTATTTTGGTTTAAAAATTGAATCGTATAGTTGCCAAGAAGTGGTAGTATATGCTTTTCAAAACATGTTTTGGTATTAGCAATTGTTGACCTGCTTGGTGGCTTCGAAGTAGATGTAGTTTGTCCTGCTTTGTAGGATTCCCACCAAATATTATTATAGAAGTCCGAGAAAAGAATATCTTCTTTTCCTAGTCCCGAAAAGACGTTATCTTCAATTTGGTTTAGCTTCGTCAGTAGGTCTATCTCTGCTTGTCGTGCTTCCTTTCTTGTTTTAAATCTCTTATCATAATAGTTATTGTTAACGATACCAAGAGGCATTCGTGCTTCTAATGGTATATAGACTTTTAAGCGGTAAGTTCCGTTTTTTGTCTTACTGATAGTCATGATATTCTCCTTTATATCGAACCAGAAAATATCATGACCATTATAAAATAAAAATCTTGATTTTTCTAGTTGTTACTGTTTAGCCAGCGGTCAATAGCGTCTTTGTGGAATCGAATTGTTTTTCCAATTTTGATTGATGGAAGCCCCCTTTGAATCCATGAATCAAGAGTATTGTTGGAAATTCCTAAATAGTCGCAAGTCTGTTGTTTGTTCAAATAGGGACAACTTAAAGTATTTTTTTCTATTTGCTGTTCAATTTCTTTTTGGATAAGGTTTGATAGCAATAGTTGAATCTGATGAATCTGTTCATCAGGAAGAATCACTTGCATTTATTATCCTCCTTCTTATCTTGGTTCCTCATTGGATTGCATCGACGTGAATCCAAATACTTAGCAAAAAAGTAGGTACGCTCAATGATAAGTCCAAGAAGTGGTGTGTGATTAGCTCGTGCATACCAGACGAGTTCTTCAAACTCTGTGAAGTCATTCTGCTCAATAATATCCACAACTTCATGCATGAAATCATCTGAGTTATTTTCTACAAGAAATTTATCAAGATTAAAACCACATCCAACTTCAATATCATCTATATCATATTGAGTTTTCTCCTTATTTTCGCCATGAATGAAGTAGTCAAAAAGTCCTTTGGGTGATTGTACGATTTCTACATGAGCAGGGCCATTCAACTTGTCCTTGATTAGCTCAGAAACTTGTTTATAACTTTTGAGAGAATCAAAGAAGAAAGCTCCGTGTTTGTGAGATTTTTTCAGTTCCCCAGTTTGTCGATTAATATCCTTATCGTGCCAAGGACTCAGGACGAAGGGGATGTGTAGTTCTTCAAGAACTTCAAGGTAGTCAGCAGGGGCACTTTCTTTGTAAAAAAGGAATGTCCACTTGCTAGAGCGTTGTTCTTTTGTCATTTTGATACGCCTTTCTGATTACTGATTATAGGATAATTGGGGGTCGTAGTAACCCCAATTATCTTGGAAAATGCTAGAAGGGGCTATCTGGCTACTGCTTAACGCAAGCCATAGCCCCTTTTTATCGTTTTTTACCAACTAACCATAGCTTATTATGAATCCGATTAGGTGCTGAAAAGTAGTAGTCAGGATGTTGACTCGAAACCTCTTCTTTCAGTTGAGAGGTCATGTCAGCCAAAATTTTTTGCCCCTGCTGGTCTCTAGGGACTTTGATAAAAACCGTCACATCATCTTTTCGTATGTCTACGACACTCTTATGTGCACAGTGATTAAAACTACTATTTATGGGATTAAAGGTAGTTATATTCTGATTGTCAATCGTTGTTATTTTTTCTGATTTCTCACGTTGCGTTAAAAACTGACGAAGTTTGAATGTAAAGTATACGGACTTAAAATAGTTGAATAGACTATCAAATCGAAATCGATTCAGAATTTCAAACATTACAGAAACAAATAGTGTAAGTAGAAGGAAGGACATTGCTGTATAAGAATATTTGCTTCCTAAATCTAAATAGCCATTGAACTGGGAGAGGTCAAAAAAACTCAGAGGATTTAGTTTAAACTGATTTGATAGAAAATCCAGAGACCATCCTATAAATCCTGCTAGAAATGAAACTAGAATTAGATTGATATTGATGTTGAATGTCCTCATGAAGTAAGATTTTTTCACCATTAAAGAATTCCTTTCTTTGTGTAATACGTTGGACATAGTAGCGGAAGTACCTGATAAGGATGTTCGTTATCAATTACTTGAATCAGACCTGTTCCATGCCCGATAGGGATAACAATACCTTCTGGGTCGAGGTCAGGGAATAGAAATTGTGTCGTCTTCTTGTTAATGTTGCCAATCTGGATGAGGACATTAAGTTGTTCACGAACAGAAATGGGAATCGTAGTGTGATCGAATCTTTGTGAAACAAGTAACAAGTGAAGTTTTGTAGCACGTCCGAGAAGTGCGATAGAAGATAAGAGTGAGAAAAACGATTCTTTAATCGTCTTATTGACTCCCTCAGATAATGCAAGAACTTCATCAATCACAATTGTCATATGGCTGAACTCATGACGTGGATTCTCGTATAGGATTGATTGACGTTTGTGAATCAGTTCTAGACATTGACTTAATTTCTCATTGATTTCTGATACAAAGTCGGACTTAGAGCGATTTTCAACGGGGTGAAGCACTGCAATTTGATGTTCACGAGCCCAACGACTAGGTGTGTCAAATTTTGGGTCTACTATAATTAAATCAGATTGATGTTTGAGTACACTCAGTAAATAGGTGAGAGCATAGGATTTACCCGAACCACTATTTCCACAGATTGCCATGTGATTGACCTTATCAAGATTGAGAGTGAAATTTTCCATAATTGGAATTTGATTTTTTGGTAAACTTGTTGTGTATCTATCAAGGTCAGGAATGACTAATCGTTTTGAAATTCCCACCCTCCACGGAAAGAAAAGTCCTCGCTGAATATGGATATCATCCGTTTTTAGAGGGACGAAGTATGTGGCATTTTGCTTCAATAATGTGTAATGTGGATATAGGGTTGCGTTAGCAATCAAGAAGATTTTATTATAGAGCTCATCATCTAAAATATAGGCACAGGGAAGCCGTGGGATGAAAATGAAACCGTTTTCTTGAATAACGATGTTAAAACTGTTTGTATAACTCGTTTCGCCTTGCATCAAGGCTCCAAGAGCCATATTAAGGCTCTGGAGCAAGTATGAATGCAAGACGGTATCTGTTTTAGATACCATTATTTGACCTCCTTAACATTGTCAGCTTTGAAGTAGACGTTAAAGCCAACTTCGCAGGCTTGAAGATTATCAAACCGTACCAATGACATATAAGATGGTAGCTCCACTTCAGTTTCGAATTTGACAGTGAAGGGCGGGAGTCCTTTTTGTGAGAACCAAGCTTTATAAGAGATAATTTCCCCTGTTGGTTGACCGTCTTCAAATTTAATTTGTGCTTCTAGTTCGGTGCTTAAGCTGAGAATTCCCTGCTTGTTGTCAATATATTCATTAGCAGTATTAGCTGAGTAGCCACCTTTGCGATTGCGTGTTTTCATTAGATTTACCTCGTGTTTGATTATTTGTCTTAGCTAAGAACAATCTTAGTTTAACGTAATTTCATGAAGCAGACTGTCAATTTTTATGACAGTCTATCTTTAAAATTGTGATATGAGGCAAGCAAATTCAGATAACCAATCAGTTAATTTTTCAGCAATTTGATAGGATGTCTCTTCTTCTGGAAACTCAGAGATAAAATTTAATAGAGAAGTAATAAGAGTTTCTTGATAATAGTCAGTAAAGTCGGATACTTGCTCGTTTGACGAAATGGAATAATTTCTAAGTTTTTGTTTTAAAATTTTTTTGAGTAAACTATTATCAAAAATGGGGTCTGTTAAAATTGCAATTATCAAGTTTTGAAAAAGTTGGAGCATAAACTCTTTGTTTGGAAAGAATAGTTTTCTTGGTGTTGGGTAATTGAGGCTAGTTTGAAAAGCTAGTGAAGCATTAAAACTAAGATTCCTTTTCCCTTTGATAATTTGCCCAACAGTTGTTTCTGATAGAAGTTCAAATTCTCCCTCAGGTGTTTCAAAACCAATTTGATTTTGTAAGATTTGTAATTCTTTAAGACGCTTGTGTATTGATTCTCCGAGTAGTTTACAATATAATTTCGTCATAATCTTCTTATAAGTCATTTTCTTCCTTATCGTCCTTGGACGGAAAGAAACTTAATAGAGTTTAACCGAATAGTACAAAAAAGCACACCAAATAAACGGCGAAACTTCACAAAATATAGATAACTAATATGACTGTCTATATTTTGAGTTTCAATCCGTCAATTTGATGGCCATCAAAAAGAACTATTTAATTATTTATCAAGATTTTTCTTGATAATTCTATTTTATCTGAAAAAAATAATTTATTTTTCTACCAATAAGATTATTAAATCAATGATCAGGAAGTTTTGTAGCTTTTTAAAAAAGGAAACTTCCTAAAAAATGATATAATTAAATTATGGAAAGTAAAAATTTTGATTATAAGAAGTTAAATACCATTTTACAAAATAAGAATATCTCAGTTGAGCAACTTGCCAAAATGACAGGAAAAACGACCAGAGCAGTTCGTCCATGGTTAAATGGAACCAGTACACCACATAAAAGTACCTTAAAAAAAATAATTGAAGTTCTACATATCTCTGAAGAGAGTATTTCAAAGACAGGTGTATCAATAAGAAATAAAGAGTACGAAGTGATAACAGAAACACTAGATTTTCTTTTTGACTACTACCTACCGTTATTTGCATACTATACTCGAAGTAATGAAGGATATCAGTTAAATAAAAATATAGACAAACTCAATAAATTAAATTCAATACATAGCGATTCTATTAGATATAGATCTAATAAAGAATTATACAAAAACAAGACATCATTAGATCGCTCTCTAGATAGCATTATTAGTGAGATAAAAGAGTATGTTCAGAAAAATGATTTCCCCTTGGAGGAGATGAAAGAGATTTCAAAGAATATGATCTATGAGATAGCAAAATCTAGTATACGTAAAGAATATAGCAATCTTGATAAATATGAACTTTACCGCTCTACTTGCCTTGAAAGCATAACGACAATAGACAGAATTTTAAAATCCTCGCCAACTCTATTAAGAATGTTAGGAGAAAGAACTATTTTAAATTATTCGGATGAGTTACTTAAAGATAAAGCTACTCTTTCTTCAAAACACGAGATAGATTCTCACATGGGCATTATTGTAAATATCTTTTCTTCAAATATAAGGTTAATGAAAGATATCTTTATTCACGAACTAGAGCGATTCAGTTATTTTTCTGCATATTATTTATTTCTATACGAGCAAAGCATTTTAGATCAGAATTTTATAAATTTGCCAGTTCCTAGCAAAGAATTTGTGATATATTTGAATTGGAAGATATACAAGAGTGATGATGACAAATTTGCTAAAACTATACTTGACTCTTTGGAAAAACTGATACAAGACAAAGTTGATTTCCTTTCTAGTCATAGTTTTAATATTGAAGAAATAATTGATGATTTTGCTCCACTAGTAAAAGATGATGTTCGATTAGCCTGCGTATCGTATTTGCAAAAAAATATAACAGACTATTCAATAACATTGTTAAGCTTTCTAGAGGATCTACCGGTACAATTGACAAGAAAAGAGGAGGATTATTTATAATGGTCGAACAATTTAATGAACGTCCACGAAAAAATGAAAAGGATGAAGCAATCCATTATGTTAGAAGTCTGCTTGCAAAAGCTCGTGAAGATAATCGAAACGAAGATATAGAAAAATTAGAAGAATTAATTCGATTACTACACACCAAAAAATATGGTTTAGTTTGGGAAGAACATGCTGAATTCGTTGAAGAAGAGATGAAAACAAAAATTCCAGTCTTTGTAGAGGACCGAAATAAAAAAATTACAGGTAATCCTAACTCAACTGACTATAATTTTTTGCTAGAGGGAGATAATCTACACAGCCTTCATTTACTTGAAAAAACACACACTGGTAGGATAGATGTTATCTATATTGATCCGCCATATAATACCGGAAACAAAGATTTCAAATATAATGACAACTTTGTTGAAAAAGAGGATTCTTTTAAACACTCTAAATGGTTATCATTTATGAGCAAGAGATTGAGAATAGCTAAAAATTTATTGTCTGATACCGGAGTCATTTTAGTTAGTATGGACGAAAACGAACACTGTCAGCTCAAATTGTTAATGGACGAAATTTTTGGTGAAAATAATTTTGTAGAGTCTATTGTTTGGGATAAAAAATCATCTGCAAAGGGTGTGCCGCCAAGGAATATGATGGTCGGTGTACATGAGTATATTTTAGCTTATCAAATATCGGATAAATTCAGATTTTTGGGAGAAAAAAGAGATGAATCAGGATTTAAGAATCCAGATAATGATCCAAGAGGACCTTGGAGAGAATCCAATATAAAAAGCACGACTAAGCCTATTGAAGATGCCTTTACAATAAAAGATCCTAACACAGGAAAAGAATATACGAATACATGGGCGTTCTCAAAAGAGTCATTAGAAAGAATGATAGCAGAGGATAGAATCATTTGGAAAGAAAATCTTCCTAAACAGAAAGAATTTTTGAACAATATGAGAAATCCAACAAAAGCATTAAAATCAAATTGGGGAGTTTTTGATAATCAAAAAACAACAATGTTTTTAAAAAAATTATTACCATCTGTTCAATTTAATAATCCTAAACCATTAGAATTGATGAAATATTTGATTGAAGTCACAGTCCCGGAGAATTCTATTATTTTGGATTTTTTTGCTGGTTCAGGAACAACTGCCCAAGCTGTCATTGAAGCTGGAGGCAATAGAAAATTTATTCTAGCTACCAACAATGAAAATAACATTGCAAGTGAAATAACTCATGCTAGATTATTAAAATTGTCTGAGGGAACAGATTTTTATGTTCCTCAAAATTTTAACTTAAAATATTTTAAAACAGACTTTGTTGATAAAAGCCAATTCCCTGATATTACACTTGAAGAAGAATTACTTAAATATATAACTCCCCTTGTTGAACTGGAATTTGGTGTTGACATCTCTGACCCTTCTGTTCAAATTATTCTAACCGAGGAACATTTGGAAGATCTTTTGAAAAATGAAAAACTTGTTCAAGGGGCAACTCTCTTTATTCATCCTGATGTTTTTCTTGATAGCACTGAAGAGGAAAAACTCAATCAGCTAAATATCACTCTACAAGAAATTCCTGATTACTTCTTTGGAAAGGAACTTTGGTCATGATTACTTTAAAAGAATTTCAAAAAGATATAGTCGATAAATTACTCAGTTTTATTGCTCCTGAATACCGAGTCAATGAGCTCGTTATTAAGGCCCCTACGGGTTCCGGAAAAACAATCTGTCTTTTATCCTGGATTAACGATTATATTTCAACTACACATGATAACGTGGCTTTTGTCTGGTTCACTCCCGGAGCCGGTGAACTAGAAGAACAAAGTCAAGATAAAGCTAAAAACTTTTCAAGTATCAAACCTCAATCTGTCGACGATGCTCTGCTTCATGGATTTGATAATGGAACAGTAACTTTTATTAACTATGAGCGTGTTGTCGGGAAAAAATCTAAGGCGATGCTAACGGATAGTGAACGAGATAATCTCGATGATAAGATTGAAAAAGCATTTCAACAAGACAGACATTTTATCCTTGTAATCGACGAAGCGCATAGAAATGATACAAAGAAAGCTCGGGATATTATCTCACGATTTAAAGCTTCAAAAACAGTTAGAGTATCGGCTACAATTGATGACCCTAAAACGCCAGATATATCTGAATTTTATGAGGTGTCGGAAGAGTCTGTTATATCATCTGGGCTCATCACAAAATCAGTTGTCGTGAATGAAGGGATAAATATCAATCTTGAAGTTAAAGATGAGTTTGAAATTCTCTTTGAAGCAGCAGAACAGAAACGAAGAGAGATTGTCCAAGCATACTCTGATAATAATGTGCAAGGAGTGAATCCTCTTGTTATCGTTCAACTCCCTGATAAATCCGATTCAGAAGCCGAACTTGTAACACGAGTTGAAGACTATCTCAATAAAAAACTCAGAAAAAACTATGAGGACGGAACACTCGGAATTTGGTTAGCTGATAAGAAACGAAACCATCTTGATGTGACTAATCTTAATAATGAAGTCGAATATCTTATTATTAAGCAAGCTATCGCCACAGGATGGGATGCCCCCAGAGCAAAAATCCTTATTAAGATTCGTGAAAAAATGGGTGAAGCCTTCACTATACAAACTATCGGACGTATCCGTCGTATGCCACAGCCTCAACAAGGCCACTACGAGGTCGATGTTTTAGATAACGCTTATCTATACACGTTTGATAGTGATTTCTTGAATGGTGCTTTTGCCCAAGGTGGAGCTGTTGTTCCTACCCCACTTCTGCGATTAAAGGATAAAGCGAGAAGTTTAAAACTAGTAAGTGAGCGTATTATTAATGAATCAGAAGAGAAGAGCGAAAAAGTCATTCTTCAAAACCTCTATGAAGGATTGAAAAGAGATTGGGGACTCACTGATAATTTCGAGGCAAACCGAAATACTGTCGAAAACATTGGATTAAACATTGGACGTACAATAAAAACAACCTATAAACAAGGCCGTTTTGATACACTAAAACATACTGATCGGTTACAAGACCTTAATCGCCAAGTAGAAGTTGACTATAGAGGAAACCGTCTTGATCTACTTCACGCCTTCCACGAACTTGACCGTGTAATCCATCTCCCGATTTCAAAAGTCGAAGCAATTTTAAAACGTTTTTTCCTAAAAGATGGAAGAGCAAAGAAAGAAACCCTTCTACAATTAGATGCACAAGAATGGACAGCATTTATACTTAATCATTGGAGAGCTCTTCGAGAGGAATTTAGAAAAATTGATGTCGAAAAAGCAATGGTTCTAGAACTAGAAAATATTCAACAAAATGATTTTTCACTTCCATTGGAGGAGCGATACAGCTATAATCCTAAGATAGAAGCTGAGCCTGTTTATAGTAGTGCCTACGAGGGCTATTCTACAGCATCCATCGCTGTTCGACCTAGTCTAGTAGAACGTCTTTTAGAACGATATTTAGAAAATCGTGACGATGTTGATTTTGTTTATAAAAACGGTGATAAAGGACCTCAGTACTTCTCTCTAGCATACGGTACCAATGGTGGACGAAGTCATTTTTATCCAGACTTTATCGTTAGAATGAAAAATGAGGATATTTATATTATTGAAACCAAGGGTGGTGAAACACACTCAGGTCAGGATAAAAATATTGACCCCTATGCACCAGCTAAGTACGAAGCGCTAAAAAACTATGCAAAACGGCATGGTGTGAAATGGGCATTTATTCGTGACTATGATGAGAAACTTTGGTGTCTAAATGATGGGGAATGGTGCGATGAAATGGGGAACGAAAATTGGAAGCCAATCGATAATTTATTTAACTAATACCTGACACCACCATCTTGTTTTTTTAGGAGGATTAAAGTGGAAAATTTAGAAAAATTATTAGGAACTCTGCAGGAGCAAAGCTTTACCTTCAATTATGGAGATAGAGAAGCGAGGATTGATTTAGATACATTATTGTCTGATTATGATGATGGAACCTCATTTATAGACTACATATCAGATTTTTATTACGTTCAATCTGTTTATCAAAAATTAAAAAATAGTGAAGGTGCTGATCCTGTAGAATTCTTTAAAGAATTCTCTAATAGTAATAAATCATACTATAAACTATTATCATTTATTAAATTCTACTATTCAGAACTTGAAAGTTGCCTTCAATCGCTTAATGATAATGGTATTGAACTAGAAGAATATTGTCTTTTTGCCATTTTCGAATTTAGTTTGGATTTATATTTTGATAATGTGGATAAAGAGGTAAGCTTGAGCCGTTATTTTTATTTTTTAGAAGAAACATCAAATCCACTGCATAAATTTATTTTCTTGGTCAACATTTTAGAAATATTAATTTGGGATAAATTGGATTCACCTCTATATTATGAATCATTTGATGAACTCTTTGAACATTTATCATATCTATTATATGCTTTAACAGAAGAAGTTCAAAAATTACTAAGACGCCGACTCTCTAATGACAAGCTCTATCTTATTTCAGCCCCAATACATGATTGGTTTGGAAAAATAACTAGAAATAAGTCGTTTTCAATTGTTTTGAATAATTTGACAAAAACACAAGATGAGAAATTAAATTGTTATGCGGTTGCCTATGGTAATGACTTCTATTACTATGCAATAAATCATATGGACGGAGAGGACCGAAAAAAACTTCATGATACATTTAACAGCTTTCTAGAAAATATTCCTGCTGCACGATTGACAGATCAAGTAAGATATTTTTTACCTAATGAAATAGATTATATAACATATGAAGAATTCCAAAGCTTACCAGATAAACCAGATGGAAATTTTAATCGGATGTTTACTTGTTGTGAGAGGAAAATATTCGCAAAGCTAAGAACGGATAAACCAGCAGACAAATATGTCAATATAATTGTTACACAGGCTCCTTGTGAATATTGTTCAAGGGAATTACGTTATATTAAAAACAATAAAACATTAACTATTGATATAAATTATCCTGAGTTAAGTAATATCAATTCTTACGATAGTTTAGCACGCAAAATATTTGATTCCTGTCCACGTCATATGGGGGGGACAGATATTTAAATTTAATAAATAAAATATTATGTTTATCAAATGGCGTGATTTAAATGTTAAAAAAAGACCTCTTGAGGTCTCAGACTGAAGAAAAGTCCATTTTAGACAATTTTCTCCGGTCTTTTTCTTTTATTAGAGAAATTAAAAAACTCTTAAGAACAGCGTAATATCAACATTCCTAAGAGTTTTCACTATATGTTAACCAACCTACAAAATGATAATTTTTCTATTGCTGGTAGGGTTTGTATACGTTATGAAAGATCTCATAAGGTTTTTTTGTTTAATGTAGGTATTTTTGAACTTCCTCAAATGGCTTACAAAAAGCAGTTGCCCGCCCACCTAAAGGATGAATTGATTTCCCAACAAGTTGTTCAGTATCTTCTGCTAGAGTCATGGTATCAAACGTTATTTTTCTTGTAGTTCTAACATTTTCCCCATCAGGAGTCTGAGTTAGAGTTCGGTAATACTTAACAGTGTAACTTCGACGATAATCATCAGTCCATAGCTTTGCTGTTGCTAAAATTCTTCCAGAATCCTCTCCTGTGGAGATAATTAGAACACGCTGAACGTCCTCACTGTAATCAGGTGCGATCTTCCACTCGCCTCTAGCCCTAGTTAAAAGATCATTCAAAGATAAATCTTGAGCTTGCGAAACCTTTAGTATAAGTGTTTTATCCTTCATGGGATTTGTAGCCATTTAAACCACCTCGATTCGTATTTGATACATATATATTACCAAACAAGAACTTAAATGTCAAGTAAAAACTGTAAGTTTCTCTAAAGATTACAGTTTATATAAAGTTGGAGTATTTTGAATTTATAAGACTACCTTTTCTATTTATTTCTTCCTTTAATTCAGGAGAATAGTAACGATTCTTCCCTTTTTAACAAATTCCGTAACTATCAATCAATTTAACCATGTACTGAAGATTAGAAATGTTTATCTCAAATTGGTTTGAAAGACGTCTAAAGCTTTCTCAATTCCCTCATAAGTTGATTTCATAATAAAATAGTCCAAAAGCTAGATTTTTTTCTGTCTAACTTTTTGTATGCAGTTCATTACATTCAAATTAGAGTGTTGCATGTTAAAAAACACAATATATTGTGTTTTTTAAATAGCAGTACACAACATATTGACAAAAACTAATATTTAGTAGTATAATCATCTTATATAAGTCGCTAGATAAAAAACTTTTAAAAGTAAAGCAATGATAAAAAATTAAAACAGAGGTACAGATGCTAGAATTTGATGTAATTGAACACTTTAAAACGTTTGAAAAAAACTTGAGGACTTCTGATGATGATGTAAAGACTATAAGTGAGAGAGTAAAAGTAATTACCAAAATAATTAACAAAGCTTATTGGAATATAAATTCTGAAGTTTCACATAGTATATTGGTAGGTTCATATGGACGGGGAACGGCGATACACTTGAGTGATATAGACTTACTTGTAGAGCTTCCAGAAAATCAAAAAGATCGATTTGGTAAGTATAGCGGAAACGGTCAGAGTGCCTTGCTTCAGGATCTGAAAAGCAAATTATTGAAGCACTATTCAAATTCGATTATTAAGGGAGATGGACAGATTGTTAGTATTGAATTTTCTGACGGTATTCGCTTTGAGGTATTACCAGCTTTTAAAATATCTGGTACAGATAAGTATGAATATCCCAATGCTAATGACGGTGGTAGTTGGGAAGAGACAGACCCTAAACTAGAACAATATAAACTAACGGACCAGAATAAACAATATAATTATGCTGTAAAAAAATTTTGTCGTATGTTACGTGCATGGAACGATGCAAACGATGTTGGATTGCATGGAATTGCCATTGATTCATTAAGCTATAAATTTTTTGAAACTTGGGATGAGTCTAAGACAGGGTATATATATTTTGATCAGATGTCGCGCGATTTTTTCAGGTATGTAATAAAATTTATAGAAAATAATAATATTCTACTCTCACTAGATGGAAGCTACAGCATTGAGGTTGACACTGCTATAAAACGTAAGGCAGAGAGTGCTCTAAGGAATTGCGAAGCAGCTATTGTTTTCTGTAGGGATAATCAGAAATCAGAAGAGTATTGGAGTAAAGTCTTTGGAAAAAATTTTCCAAAACTGTTATCTGGAAAAAATTTCCAAACTGACAGAGTTTCAATCTCAAACCGTAGCACTAGAGAACCAATCGGCACTGCTACGGATACTGAGCAATTTGCAGATGAAATGGGGTGGGATATTGCTATAGAAAAGATTATTGAAATCCAATCAAGTTTAGAGATCAATGGTTTTAGGAAAGGTAGCATTTCACATAAATTTAGAATCCCAATAAAACCTAACTCAAAAATAATCTTTTCAGTTAAAGATATTCCTGGTATTTATTGGTATTGGAAGGTTAGAAATGTTGGAGCGATAGCCAATAGTAGAAATGCAATCAGAGGTCAAATTGTAAAAAGGACATATAAGATCGTTGAACCTATTAATTTCAAAGGCAATCATTATGTAGAAGTATACGGGGTACATCAAGGTAGAGTGAAAATTTATGGGAAAATAGATGTGCCTTTGGAGGATTTCTTATGAGTGAAAATATTATGTATCAAAAGTTATGGCAGCAAATCGTTGAACAACATGCCAAGTTAGTATATAGTTTTACTACAGATGAAAAAGAAATAGCTCGTATATTATGGTGGGCGAAATTTCGACAAGTAATATCTATTATTTCGTCTGCAATAACAGTTAGCCCCGCTCTTTCATCTTTGTTTGGTCATAATGTGTGGTGGAAGTTTTTTTCTGCAATAGCTGGTATCGTTTTATTATGTTTATCTACTTACAATCTTAAAACAGATAATGACGGTAAGGTGATCGCTTTAAGAAAGTCAGCGGATACTTTGTGGGAAATTAGAGAAAAATATATATCTTTATTAGTTGACTTTGATAATTTTACGATAGAGGAAATTAGAGATAGAAGAGATGAGCTGATTAAAGAGACTGCTAATGTTTATAAAAATAGACCTAAGACAAGTCTACGTGCTTATAGAAAAGCTCAAAAAGCTTTACAAGTTGAAGAAGAGCAAACATTTAACGAGGGAGAAGCAGAGCAACTATTACCCAGGTCGCTAAGAAACAGGTATCCAATATCTAATCATTGATATATAAAAAGATAACAGATTTACCTCTGTTGTCTTTTTATATATCCGAACATCTAATTTATTTCACAAAAAATGTAGTCAAAAATGTAGTCATTCGGTTGATTTTTATTGCAATACATTGAAATTCGAAAACTCAAGAATTGCATTAAATCAAGGTTTTTTCGTCTCTACTGAAACGTAATGACCTATTATTTAACTTCTGTAAAAACTAAATAAGGTAAATTTTTGATATTCTGGTTCGATTTTCGCTTATTTTTTATGAAAGTTTACCTTATTTTAATGAAACTGATTGAAATTAGTTAAAATTTTATTTTTTGAAAAGTTATGAAAACGTTGATTTTAAAGCACTTTGAAATTAGATGAAATAAGTGGTGCCCCAACCAGGTCTTAAGAAAGCTCGTAAAGCTAGCCAGTTCTCTAAACGTTAATTCGTTACTGGAATACAGAATACAAACGGAAACACTTTGCATCTTGCAAGGTGTTTTTTGTATCAGAACTGGCGGTGCGCAATTAGGATAGCTCTAGCGACTTTAGTCGCGTAGAGATATGCTATGCACAGTTGCCCCAAGAAAACAAGCGAAGCGATGTTTGATTGGATGGCAACCACTGCACTCAAAACGTTAATCAATACGATTATATCAACGTTTACAGACATTCAAGATTTTTCTCTTGGATGTCTTTTTTGATGCAAAAATACAAAGTTCACCCTAAAATTCACCTTATACCTTTTGTGATGTTAAGCCTTCATATTGTCACTGTTTAGAGAAATGCTCTAAGCCATTTTGAATCAGAATGAGCAACTTGACTTAAATTGTTTACAAAATGACAAAAATAATGATATTTCTGACTAATATCATTGTCAAAAATAAAAAGATATGTTACAATGTAATCAAGTTAAAGAAATAAGAACTTAGATAGGGAGGAACTATGTGTGCATCGTTAATACTATCTTATTTAATAGCAAAGGAGGAAAGATCAAATTCTACCGTTTTTAGGCTATCTAAGCCAAGTGGTTGAATTTGATAGACAATGGTAAATATGAAGCTAAAAAATCGTTTAAAAGAGCTTCGCGCTCGTGATGGTTTAAACCAAACCGAGCTTGCAAAGCTAGCAGGTATATCAAGGCAGACTATTAGTTTGCTAGAGCGTGATGAGTATACCCCCTCTATTATTATTGCCTTGAAAATCTCTCAGATATTTCATGAGCCAGTAGAGTCGGTATTTCGCTTAGAGGAGGAAGAATCATGAACAAATATAGAGTAATTTATTATCTTTGTATCATTGCCTTTGTAGCAAATGTTTCGATGATGATCGGGACCTTGCTGGGATGGTTTCACATTTTAGACAGTAATTATTTTTTCTGGAGTAGCTTGATTTTTAGTTTAGTATTTGAGCGGATAGAAAAGAAAGTAAAAGAAAGAGAAAAAGTATAAAAGGAGTAAGATTATGAAAGAGTTTTTGGCAGATTTTCAAGTAGATACCGAACACAAAGAAATTGCAGGGGTTTGTGCCGGTATAGCTAATTATTTCAATATAGACCCTCTGATGATTCGTGCACTGGCTTGTTTGCTTTTTCTATCTTCGATAGAAATTAGTCTTCTCACCGTTATAAGCTATGCTCTTTTAGCTGGCTGGATGGGGAGTGAATCTCTTGAAGAGGTCATCAAAAAATCAGGGTACAAGATTCTATTTTTCTATATAGTTGCAATTCTCCTGAATAGTTTTGGTGATCAAGTGTTAACAGCTGCTTTTGGATTTGGGCATGCTCTGATTCAAGGACTGCTAGGTTTATTTTAGAAAGAAGATAGAAAATGAAAAAGAAACATTTATTATTATTACTAGGAAGTTTATTGTTGGGTGGGTTAATCGGAATGTTTGGTGCAGCCTTCACGAATCTTCATTTAAAAATTTCTCAAGAGCAAGTACAGTTTATTTTAACAACCTTCTTTTTCTGTCTGGGAATACTATCGACAATAGTAGCTCTCTATTTTATCATGAATAGTAGGAAAGTTTATGCTAGCTACCTAGCAGAAGAAGATGATGAATTAAACGAGCTAGCTTATATTAAGATGTATCGCTCTCTAGATTATGGGACAGTTGCTTACAATGTTTTGCAAGTTAGTATGCTTTTTAGCTTGCTTACAGTGTTGCCTAGCCACGATTTACCGATATCAGCTTTTCTCTTAGCAGTATTAACCATTCTTGTTGGAAGTTTCTGCATCAAAACAACGAGCAAAATTCGTAATTACCAACTCTCTATTTTAGCCACACCAAAAGAGGTATTAGATTATCTAGAAACCTATGACGAGGGAGAGAAACAAGCGGAAATGGAAGAGGCTTATTTAATCTTGTTCAAACTCAATCAGCTAATCTTACCATCTGTCTATATCATCTTGTTTGCCCTATCCATTATTCTTGGAGAAGTACAGTTAGTTGCTGCCCTTATAACTGCTGTCATCCATCTCTACATCAATATTGCACAATTAAGAAAAACAAAACGTTACTTTAAATAACAGGGATTTCTATGAATCGTGTCGCAAATGTAGGTGACGATGTTGAAAGGAATGAATCAATCAAAATAAATTTCATTCCAAGATAGAGCTAAAAATAAAATTCTAAAAAGTTTGTAAAGTAGCTTTAGTAAACGTTCTTTTAAAAGAATGCTAATCATTACAATGAGCACCCTTCGGGGTGTTTTTTCTATACCTAAGATAAATGGAAAATAAAAACCCACCCTATCTTCCACAGTCAAACATGACTGTAGAAAATAGAGTGGGTCTAGGATGTTAAAGACTATTTGTCGTCTTTATGAAAGATATTTTTAACACCCTTGATAGCTCCTTCGACAGCTTCTTTTGCATCTTCAGCAACTTCTTTTGCTTTTGAAGCAACTTTTTCAGCAGTGCCTTCAGCTTCTGTTTTTGTATCGCCGGTTAATTTACCAAGGCCTTCTTTAACAGAGCCTTTTACTTGGTTCAATTTTTCTTCTAATGACATAGCGTCACCTCCATGAAGTTAGTCGTTTATTTCTCTGAATGCAATACTGTTGATTTAAAAAAATAAAAAATATTTGTCTCAGATTAGAGTGAGTATATTCTTTTTAATATAGAAAGTCAAATTTTTGCTACGGTATTCTGAAAGCAGGATCGATTTTTGATCTGAAGGCAAATTGTGAGCGACTAATAAGTCACGACATTTCGTTTTTACAGCAAAGATTTGAAACGAAAGCAGCAAAAAACTTTTCTATCTCCAATGAAATAAATGGTATAATGGTCGTGAATGGAGACATCGTAACGCTGTTTTTTGAAAAAGAGAAGATAAATATGAAAAGAATCCTTACAACCTACCCGGTTATCAGTACTTTAGCTCTAATCTGTTTATTGCTCGGTCTATTGACTTCCTTTTATGGGGATGCTATGTATGATCTATTGGCTTTTCATTCGAAGCCGGTCTATGGTTGGCAATATGTCAGTGGGACCCTGATGCACGGTAGCAAAGGAGCCCCTATCTGGTTTTTATGGGTTCATTTGTTGTTAAATGGACTCATGATCCTTCCCTTCGGAGGACTGCTAGAAAGAAAAAGAGGCTCCAGACAAGTCTTGCTCGTTTTTGTGACGGCGACAGTCCTCTCTTCCATCGTTTTTCACCTTTTAACCCAGGAGCAAGACATTCAGGCAACAGGGATCTCTGCTGTAGGATACGCCTTTGTAACCGGAGGGGTTATGCTCCTGCCAAACGTGTGGAAAGAATTTTCGCGCACCGTAAAATGGCTTTATCTATTCTTAATTTTTCTATCTGGCCTCATGCTCTTACCAGCAATTACCGGATGGATCTCAACGCTATTGCATCTTTCAGGGATTGTGAGTTATCTATTGGTTTTTATCGGAAGTAATATCTTGAAGGGGAGAAGCTAACCATTAAGACGGCTACTTAGTGAGGTTTTCATCGTACTTCCTTGACTCTTCCTCTACCAGGCCGTATAATATTCTATATCAATGAAGAAATCACCTTTTGTCATTGTGCAAAGGGTGATTTTATAACGAAAAAAAGGAGACACAATGGGGTATATCTCTACTATTAAAACGGCTGTTCAGCTCTTTCCTTTCCTGGCATTTTTGCTGACCTTGCCCTACATGATTTTGAATTATCGCAAATATGGTTCGGTCAATAAATTGCGGGTGCTGATTTTCTATTCTTTTATGCTTTACTTGATGACGGTCTATCTCTTGGTGATCTTGCCTCTGCCGGATCCAAGTAAGATTCATACTAGCTACTCGGAAATGGTCAATCTCCATCCCTTTGCTTTTGTGGTGGATTTTTTCAAGGAGAGCCCTTTTGATCTAGCGCAGACTGGTACATGGATTCAAGCCCTTAAGCATCCAACTTTTTATGTGCCTGCCTTTAATGTCCTGATGTTGATTCCTTTTGGGATGTATCTACGCTATTATTTCAAGTGTGGTTTTAAGAAAACGATCCTTCTGACAGCCCTCTTTAGTCTCTTTTTGGAGCTGACCCAGTTATCAGGTCTCTATTTTCTGTATCCGGGTCCTTACCGCCTAGCAGATGTCGATGATATTATTCAAAATACCACCGGTGGTGGAGTGGGTTATCTGCTCGGTTGGTTCCTGGTTTGGTTATTGCCGACGCGAGATGAAATTGACGAGCATTCTTTCCGAGTAGGGACGAGAGTATCTGGTTTCCGGATGGGTCTTGCCTTCTTGATTGACTTTGTAATGCTATCCTTGCTTTACGCGCTGATTCAGCGTTTAGAGATGATTCCTTATGTAGCGGTTTTGGCTGTTTATTTTGCCTTGATTCCTTTGTGGCGGGGTAAAACCTTGGGAATGGCTTTGTTGAAATTCCGCCTGCATTTTGACAAGCAAAAATGGCTTCGCACCATCTGGCGGGGAATCCTAGTAGTAGGCTATTTCTATCTGATTCCTCAAGGGTTGTTCTATTTGATTTCGCTTTTGAATAGCGATTTGACGGACAATTCCCTCTTAACCCTGTCTATGATTTTATTGCTCTTCTTTATGCTTTTATTGTACCTGATCCTCACTCTCGCCATCGTCTTGCTCAATCGTCGCTTTCCCTTTGACCGTCTAGCTGGGGCTGAGTATGAGAGTACGGTGCGCGTGAAGAAAGAGCTCTTAAAAGATGAAACTGAATCGTCAAAATAGAGAGAGTGGGACAGAAATCGGTAATTCGTTAGAATTCGATTTCGTCGCCTCACCTCCGCACAGTTGAGTAGGGCTGTAAAAGCTGATGAAATCAGCGTAGTAGAGTCCACTCAACCACTGCGTCTTGCTCGACAATCCAAAAACAATTAAGAGGCTAGGACTTTTGTCCCAGCCTCTTAATTTTTTTATACACGTTTAAAATATCCGAATGTTCCCAGTTGAGAAGGGCGATTTTAACAGGATTGTGCTACAATGGAAGAAAATAGATAGAATGGAGCAGTGAAATGAAAGCAATTATTACAGTCGTTGGTAAAGACCAAAAAGGAATCGTAGCGGGTGTTGCAACGAAAGTGGCAGAATTAGGACTCAATATCGATGATATCTCTCAAACCGTATTGGATGAATACTTTACCATGATGGCGGTCGTATCGTCAGATGAGAAAAAAGATTTCACACAGCTCCGTTCAGAGTTGGAAGAATTCGGTCAGTCTCTTCATGTGAAAATCAATATCCAAAGCGCAGCGATTTTTGATGCCATGCACAATTTGTAAGATAGGGGTTGAGAATTTATGGACATTAAACAGGTAACAGAAACCATTGCCATGATTGAAGAGCAGAACTTCGATGTTCGGACCATCACCATGGGGATTTCGCTTCTCGATTGTATTGATCCGGATATCGAAAAGGCAGCGGAAAAAGTCTACAATAAGATTGTGACAAAGGCCAAAGACTTAGTGGCTGTGGGGGATGAGATTGCGGCAGAACTTGGGATCCCTATCGTAAATAAACGGGTTTCGGTCACTCCGATATCCATTATCGGAGCCGCAACAGATGCGACAGATTATGTACCTTTTGCCAAGGCACTAGATCGTGCGGCCAAAGAAGTTGGGGTCAACTTTATTGGTGGCTTCTCAGCTCTGGTTCAAAAAGGCTACCAAAAAGGGGATGAAATCCTTATCAATTCTATTCCTCGCGCCCTTGCGGAGACAGATTTTGTCTGCTCTTCAGTCAATATCGGATCGACCAAGACAGGGATCAATATGACCGCTGTCCGAGACATGGGCCGTGTTATTAAAGAAGCATCTCAAGCAGATCCAATGGGGCCTGGTAAGCTCGTAGTTTTTGCCAATGCAGTAGAAGATAATCCATTTATGGCAGGAGCCTTCCACGGTGTCGGTGAAGCGGATGTTGTCATTAACGTTGGGGTTTCAGGACCTGGTGTCGTCCAACGGGCGATCGAAAAAGTTCCAGGCGCTAGCTTTGATGTATTGGCTGAAACGGTCAAGAAGACAGCTTTCAAAATCACCCGTGTCGGACAATTAGTTGGTCAAATGGCTAGTGAACGTCTCGGTGTTGAGTTTGGAATTGTTGACTTGTCCCTTGCTCCAACACCAGCTATTGGAGACTCTGTAGCCCGTGTCCTTGAAGCGATGGGGCTTGAAGTGGTAGGAACCCACGGGACAACAGCAGCCCTAGCTCTTCTCAATGACCAAGTGAAAAAAGGTGGCATTATGGCTTGTAACCAAGTCGGTGGTTTGTCAGGTGCTTTTATTCCGGTCTCAGAAGACGAGGGGATGATTGCGGCGGTCCAATCAGGCCATATCAACCTAGAAAAATTGGAAGCCATGACAGCTATCTGCTCAGTTGGTCTTGATATGATTGCCATCCCAGCAGATACACCAGCAACAACCATTGCAGCCATGATCGCGGATGAAGCAGCTATCGGGGTCATTAACCAAAAAACGACAGCAGTCCGGATTATTCCTTATGGCGAAGAAGGCGATATGTTAGAGCTCGGAGGGCTTCTTGGATCAGCTCCAGTTATGAAGGTTAACAAAGCTTCCTCAGCTGATTTCATTGCCCGTGGTGGTCAAATTCCAGCTCCGGTTCATAGCTTTAAAAACTAAGAGAAATCTAGTATAATAGAAACAAGAATGGAAAAGTCTGAGATAAGGAAATTCAGACTTTTTTCTTGTAAAAGGAGACAAGATGGCTAAAACAAGATTATTTATTATTCGTCATGGAAAAACAATGTTTAATACAATCGGTCGAGCTCAGGGATGGTCAGATACGCCTTTGACCGCAGAAGGAGAACGAGGGATTCAGGCTCTAGGAATCGGCTTGCGTGAGTCTGGTTTAGAGTTTGCTCGAGCGTATTCTAGTGACTCAGGTCGCGCCATCCAAACCATGGGAATTGTTCTAGACGAATTGGAATTGAAAGACCAAATTCCTTACCGCTTTGATAAACGGATCCGTGAATGGTGCTTTGGAAGCTTTGATGGGGCTTATGGTGGCGAGCTCTTTCATGGTGTTGTCCCACGCGTATTGGACGTTGAAGATTATAAGAAGTTAACACTTGAAGAGTTAGCGAATGGAATTTACCAGGTAGATACTGCAGGTTGGGCAGAGCCTTGGGAGGTTTTGAAAGAACGGATCCTAGAAGGTTTTGAGGCGATCGCAAAAGAAGTAGAGGGTAATGGCGGAGGCAATGCCCTTGTAGTTAGTCATAGTATGACTATTGGAGCTTTGGTTTGTCTGTTGCATCCAGCAACCAAACTGAATCCAGGTGTTCAAAATGGTAGCATAACTCTATTAGAATATGAGAATGGTCAGTTTGAGGTCAAAACTATCGGAGACATCAGCTATCGTGAAGTCGGAGAGAAGATTTTGGAAAAGTAATTACAAATAATATAAAGATGCTGGGGCTTACTGTTCTGGCTTCTTTTTGTAAGAGCTTTCCTACTTTCTTTTTGCAAAAAATGATATAATGAAAGGGATGCTACGGAGGTAATACAATGACAAAAACCAGATTATATATTGCTCGGCATGGAAAAACCATGTTTAATACCATCGGACGGGCGCAAGGATGGTCAGACACTCCACTGACAGAAGCAGGAGAGCGAGGAATTCGAGAATTAGGTCTCGGTCTCAAGGAAGCAGGTCTTTCTTTTGAAGAGGCTGTTTCGAGTGATTCTGGACGCACCATTCAAACCATGGGAATTATTCTTCGAGAGCTCGGTCTGACAGGAAAAATCCCTTATCGTTATGACAAACGGATCCGTGAATGGTGTTTTGGTAGTTTTGACGGTGCTTATGATGGCGATCTCTTCATGGGAGTTTTACCCCGTGTCTTTAAGGTCGATGATTTCCATCAGTTGAGCCTGATGGAGTTAGCAGAAGGAATCGTCGAAGTGGATACCACTGATTGGGCTGAATCCTGGAGCGCCTTGAGTGGCCGGATTAAAGAAGGATTTGAGGCCATCGCAAAAGAGGTAGAAGCAGCTGGCGGTGGCAATGCTATTGTGGTTAGTCATGGTATGACGATTACGACCTTGATTTATCTCATCGATCCAAAAGCGGTCGAAGAATTGGTCTTGGACAACGGAAGCGTGACGGTTTTGGCCTATGAGGATGGTGCTTTCAGTATTGAAAAGATTGGGGATATGTCCTATCGTAAGGTTGGAGCAAAACTTCTAGAGGGTGGCAATGACGAATAAGTATAGACGCGCAAGAAAAAAACGTAAGAAATGGTGGCCCTACCTATTGAGTTTCTTTCTTCTTGTGGTCCTTGGATCAGGAATTGGTGCTTACTTAGCGAAGCCAAGCTTGTTTTCAGGGCTTCAGTTTTGGAAGGCTAAAAAAACAGCTGTAACGACTCATTCTTCTTCTAAGAAAAAGAAAGAAAAATCAGATTTACCAGCCGTTTCGACCAAAGACTGGCAGTTGATCTTGGTTAATCGTGACAATGTGAAGCCTGAGCTGAACCCACAATTAACAGATGTGGATGCTATCAAAGTGGATAGTCGGATTGTAGAACCGACTCGTCAATTTTTAGAAGCGGCTCGAAAAATTGCCCCAGAAGAAACCTTGATATCAGGCTATCGAAGTGTGGCCGAGCAAACAGAGCTCTATAATGAACGTGTTGCGCAACTAGAGGCTAGCGGCCTTTCGCACGAAGAAGCTGAAAAGCAGGTGCAGACCCAGGTACAGGTCCCTGGTGCGAGTGAACACCAGACGGGGCTTGCGATTGATATGAGTGTCGAAGCTGGTCAAAGTGATGAGTTGGGCATGCAGCTGGCTGCCATCGCACCGCAATATGGCTTTGTCCTTCGCTACCCAGATGGGAAGAGCAACATCACGGGTGTGAATTTTGAGAATTGGCATTTCCGTTATGTTGGCGTAGAAAATGCTCAGTATATGGCCAAGCATCAGCTAGTATTGGAAGAATATATTCAACTCTTGAAAAAAGCTGGCAAATAAGAGGAGATTCACTTCTCTAGGTCTTAAGAATGATTTTTAGCACTCTTGAAAAAAGAGTGCTAATTTTTTGGATTTTTCTCTTGACTTTCTTTTGGATGGGTGTATAATAGAATCATGGTTTAGCACTTAAGTGTTTAGAGTGCTAAAAACGAAAGAGAGGTGAGGTCATGGTTACAGAACGTCAAAATGAGATTCTAAATCTTGTCGTCGATATCTTTACCAAGACCCACGAACCAGTCGGTTCAAAAGCGTTACAAGATGTGATTCAATCCAGTAGTGCGACCATTCGAAACGACATGGCTGCCCTCGAAAAACAAGGTTTATTAGAAAAGGCCCACACTTCGAGTGGCCGGATGCCTAGCCGAGCTGGTTTTCAATATTTTGTTCAGAACTCGCTTGATTTAGAGTTGATTGATGAGCAAGATGTCTACCAGGTGGTAAAAGCCTTTGATTTCGAAGCCTTTAAGTTAGACGATATCTTGGATGCTACGGCCAAGTTACTAGCCCAGATGACGGGTTACACCGCAGTGATTCAGGATGTTGAACCGACACGGCAGCGCTTGACTGGTTTTGAGATTGTTCCATTATCCAACCACGATGCCTTGGCGGTTCTGACCTTGGATGAATCAAAGCCTGTCACCGTCCAGTTTGCCATTCCAAAGAATTTCTTAACCAGTGACTTGGAAATCTTCCATCAGCTGGTTCAAGAGCGTTTCATTGGAAATACGGTCTTGGATATCCACTACCGCCTGCGGACGGAGATTCCACAGATTGTACAGCGCTATTTCAAGACGACAGACAATGTGCTGGATCTCTTTGATTACGTCTTCTCGCAACTGTTTCAAGAACTGGTCTTTGTAGAAGGAAAGGTTGCATCATTAACCTACGCCGATCTTCAGACCTATCAGTTCTTAGATAATCCCCAACACGTAGCCTTGGAGTTACGAGGGGGAATGCCAGAAGACCAAATGACCCAGATCCTGGTTGCAGAATCCCAAGAAAAGGCCTTGAAAAATGTGACGGTGATTAGCCACAAGTTCCTAGTGCCTTATCGTGGGATGGCCCTCATGCATGTGATCGGTCCCGTAGAGATGGATTACAGGCGTGTGATTAGCCTGGTCAATGTCATCGGACGGGTACTGGTTATGAAGTTGACGGACTACTACCGTTACCTCAACAGCAACCATTATGAAGTAAATTAAGACCAAATGAAAGGGGTGTATGCCTTGACAGAAGATATCAAAAAAGAAGACGTGAAAGAAGAGGAAGTTGCCCAAACAACTGAAGAAGTTGTAGAGGAAAGCAACCAACCTTCTGAGTTAGAAGAAGCACAAGCGCGTGCCGAAGAATTTGAAAATAAATACCTTCGTGCTCATGCAGAAATGCAAAACATTCAGCGCCGTGCCAATGAAGAACGTCAACAATTACAAAAATACCGTAGCCAAGATTTGGCAAAAGCGATCTTACCATCACTGGACAACCTCGAACGTGCCCTTGCCGTCGAAGGATTGACAGATGATGTGAAGAAGGGCTTGGAAATGGTCCAAGAAAGTTTGGTACATGCTTTGAAAGAAGAAGGAATTGAAGAAATTCCAGCGGACGGAGCCTTTGACCATAACTACCACATGGCCATCCAAACCTTACCTGCAGATGATGAACATCCAGCAGACACCATCGCACAAGTCTTCCAAAAAGGCTACAAACTCCATGACCGCATCCTGCGCCCAGCCATGGTAGTGGTTTATAACTAGTCTGCCTTGTCCGAAACGACACTAAACTATGAAAGAAAGATAAACAATGGTTCAGCTTTACCAATAGTGAGCGAAGCGAACCAAAGGCGATACTCTTCGCCGTGGCGCTATATGCGCAAACTTTGAGACCTTAGGCTCAAAGTTTAGTCAAAGAGATTGACGAAGTCAAGCTCTGACGGCGTCGCCACTTAAGAAGAGTATCAAAAAGAAAAAAAGAGAAAAAATAACGAGGAGAAAAACATATGTCTAAAATTATCGGTATTGACTTAGGTACAACAAACTCAGCAGTAGCAGTTCTTGAAGGAACTGAATCAAAAATCATCGCAAACCCAGAAGGTAACCGCACAACTCCATCTGTAGTGTCATTCAAAAACGGTGAAATCATCGTTGGTGACGCTGCAAAACGTCAAGCAGTTACAAACCCAGATACCATCATCTCTATCAAATCTAAGATGGGTACTTCTGAAAAAGTTTCTGCAAACGGTAAAGAATATACACCACAAGAAATTTCAGCTATGATTCTTCAATACTTGAAAGGTTACGCTGAAGATTACCTTGGTGAAAAAGTAACGAAAGCAGTTATCACAGTTCCTGCTTACTTCAACGATGCGCAACGTCAAGCAACTAAAGACGCTGGTAAAATCGCTGGTCTTGAAGTAGAACGTATCGTCAACGAACCAACAGCAGCAGCTCTTGCTTACGGTTTGGATAAGACTGATAAAGAAGAAAAAATCTTGGTATTCGACCTTGGTGGTGGTACATTCGACGTATCTATCCTTGAATTGGGTGATGGTGTCTTTGATGTATTGGCGACTGCAGGGGATAATAAACTCGGTGGTGACGACTTTGACCAAAAAATCATCGACTACATGGTTGAAGAATTCAAGAAAGAAAATGGTATCGACTTGTCAACAGACAAGATGGCGCTTCAACGTTTGAAAGACGCAGCTGAAAAAGCGAAGAAAGACCTTTCTGGTGTGACTTCAACTCAAATCAGCTTGCCATTCATCACCGCAGGCGCTGCTGGACCTCTTCACTTGGAAATGACTTTGACTCGTGCGAAATTCGATGATTTGACTCGTGACCTTGTAGAACGTACGAAAACTCCAGTTCGCCAAGCCCTTTCAGATGCAGGTTTGAGCTTGTCAGATATCGACGAAGTGATCCTTGTCGGTGGTTCAACTCGTATCCCTGCCGTTGTTGAAGCAGTTAAAGCTGAAACTGGTAAAGAACCAAACAAATCAGTGAACCCTGACGAAGTAGTTGCCATGGGTGCTGCGATTCAAGGTGGTGTGATCACTGGTGATGTGAAAGACGTTGTCCTTCTTGACGTAACTCCATTGTCACTTGGTATCGAAACAATGGGTGGTGTCTTCACAAAACTCATCGATCGCAACACTACGATTCCAACTTCTAAATCACAAGTCTTCTCAACAGCAGCAGATAACCAACCAGCCGTTGATATCCACGTTCTTCAAGGGGAACGCCCAATGGCAGCAGATAACAAGACTCTTGGACGCTTCCAATTGACTGATATCCCAGCTGCACCTCGTGGTATCCCACAAATTGAAGTAACATTCGACATCGACAAGAACGGTATCGTATCTGTTAAAGCGAAAGATCTTGGAACTCAAAAAGAACAAACAATCGTTATCCAATCAAACTCAGGTTTGACAGACGAAGAAATCGACCGCATGATGAAAGATGCAGAAGCAAACGCTGAAGCAGATAAGAAACGTAAAGAAGAAGTTGACCTTCGTAACGAAGTAGACCAAGCTATCTTTGCGACTGAAAAGACCATCAAAGAAACTGAAGGCAAAGGCTTTGATGCAGAACGTGACGCAGCTCAAGCAGGACTTGATGATCTTAAGAAAGCTCAAGAATCAGGTAACCTTGAAGAAATGAAAGCAAAACTTGAAGCCTTGAACGAAAAAGCACAAGCATTGGCTGTTAAACTCTACGAACAAGCTGCAGCAGCGCAACAAGCACAAGCAGGAGCAGAAGGCGCACAAGCAACAGGCAACGCAGGCGATGACGTCGTAGACGGAGAGTTTACGGAAAAATAAGATGCAAAGCCCGTTAAAACCTCACAGTGAAAATAGGAAATCTGACGCAGAAACTCTAGTTTCTAGGAAGATTTATCTTTTTCACCAAGAGGTTAGGGCGTGCTCAGTTTTAGCCGAAACTCAATTCAGCCTAACTAGTAAATGATAAAAAGAAATCCAGAGGTTGCAACCCAGCCTCTGTTTTTCGGTAAAATAGAGGATGCTGCCTATGAAAAAAGTACTTTGTATCATTTATCCTAATTTTTCTCTTTATGAGATTACTGCTTTAACGAGTACTTTAGCTCTGTCTTTTGATATTACGATTGATTATGCCGCTTCAGATCATTCGATGGTGGTCTCTGAGGATGGCTTGCCCTGTCAACCAACGAAAACACTAGATCAAATCTGTATAGAAGAGTATTCTTGTGTGATTTTGCCAGGAATGGTCAATATAGGACCTGCCCTACAGGATGAGAAATTGATTTCGTTCTTGAGGGATCTTGGTGAGCAAGATATCCTCATTGCAGCCATTTCTTCAGCGCCTCTTTTATTAGCGAAAGCAGGTCTGTTGAAGGACACGAAATTTACAGGTGGAATTTGGCAAAACTTCTTTGACTATTTTGAATTTCTTCCACGTGAAAATTTCCAACCGAAAGTTCTTGTGCAAGATAAACAGATCATTACGGCTATCGGTTTTGCCCATCAAGAGTTTGCAAGAAAAGTGATTCTAAGCTTAGGCTTGGCAGCTAATACAGACAACTATTTTAAAGAACAGAACGAGTATGCTGAAGAGGATTTGATATTTACTTTATCGGACCAAGAGTTTGATCAAGTGAAGCGAAGTATAGAAAACACCCTCTAAAGATGTACATGAAAATTATAGAAAGGAACAAAGAGTGTTCGTAACTGAACACGGGTTCCAGAAATTCTTACTCAATATGAAAGAAAGGAACAAAGAGCGTTCGGGGAATTGAACTCGAGCGGAAAGCTTGGAAATTAGATAAACCGCCTAAGAAATCAGGATTTCTTGTCGGTTTCCTAAATTTCAGTCGCTTTCTGTTCGCTCTTAGTATCTTGTATGAACAATACTGAATTTTATGACCGTTTGGGCGTTTCAAAGAATGCATCTCAAGATGAGATCAAGAAAGCCTATCGGAAATTATCTAAAAAATATCACCCAGATATCAACAAGGAGCCTGGTGCTGAGGAAAAGTACAAGGAAGTTCAAGAAGCTTATGAGACTTTGAGTGACGAGCAAAAACGGGCTGCTTATGACCAATATGGTGCTGCGGGTGCCAATGGTGGCTTCGGTGGCGGAGCAGGTGGTTTTGGTGGCTTTGATGGTGCTGGTTTTGGTGGCTTTGAAGATATCTTCTCTAGCTTCTTTGGTGGTGGTGCAAGTCGTAATCCAAATGCACCTCGTCAAGGGGATGACCTCCAATACCGCGTCAATCTCAAGTTTGAAGAAGCGATTTTTGGTGCGGAAAAAGAAGTCAAGTACCATCGGGAAGCTAGCTGTCATACCTGTCATGGTTCTGGAGCTAAGCCAGGGACTAGTCCAGTGACCTGTGGACGCTGTCATGGTTCTGGAGTCATCAATGTGGATACGCAAACCCCTCTTGGGATGATGCGCCGTCAAGTGACCTGTGATGTCTGTCATGGTCGTGGTCAAGAAATCAAAGATCCATGTAGCACTTGTCGTGGAACAGGTCATGAAAAACAAGCTCATAGCGTGAACGTCAAGATTCCTGCAGGAGTTGAAACAGGTCAACAAATCCGCTTAGCTGGTCAAGGAGAAGCTGGCTTTAACGGTGGACCTTATGGTGACTTGTATGTCGTTGTCAATGTTGAGCCGAGCGATCGCTTCGAACGAGATGGCTCAACCATCTACTACAAGTTAGACTTGAACTTTGTCCAAGCAGCTCTTGGAGATACGGTCCATGTGCCAACTGTTCACGGAGATGTCGATTTGGTCATTCCTGAAGGAACCCAAACCGGTAAGAAATTCCGCCTCCGTGGAAAAGGGGCTCCAAGCTTACGTGGTGGTGCCATGGGAGATCAATATGTATCCGTCAATGTCGTCACCCCAACTGGTTTAAATGACAAGCAAAAAGAAGCCCTTCAAGCCTTTGCAGAAGCAAGTGATTTGAAGGTCAACCCAAAGAAAAAAGGGTTCTTTGACAAGGTCAAAGATGCTTTAGATGATTTATAAAAATGAACGAGTTTCCTTTTGAGTAAGGAGCTCGTTTTATTTTGGATCGAATCCAAGAACTTCCTCTCCTAATTAAAGAATAATGAGGGCCCTCATTGAATTTATTAAGATATCGTGCTAAATTTAAGAAAACGATTACAAAGACAATTTAGGAGGTCCTGATGAAATCACATCAACCACGTTATGCCATTCGCAAGTATGCAGTAGGAGCTGCTTCGGTGCTCATAGGATTTTTTGCTGGCGCGAATGTTGTAGCAGCTGATACGCCAACGGCTACAGACAGCCCTTCAACGACAGTTCCAACTCAGCCAAACGAGAGTGAGTCAACTATTTCCCTTAATGAGGAAGCTTCTCAGCCAGCAGTAGAAAAACCAACGGCTCCTGCCCCAATCGTCGATCAAAGTCAACCTACACTGCCTGATCGTGAATTGCGGGTATCAGATCTTGACCGTTTGATTCGCGAAGAAGCAAGTTCTGTCGCAGAGTCGGATGTGACAACTCAACCAACGACAGCAACGACGGAAACGCCTGCTAAAGATCCTGACCAAGAAGAAAAATTAGCCAAGAAAAAGATTGTTTCGATTGATGCCGGTCGAAAGTACTTCTCACCAGACCAAATCAAGGAAATCATTGATGAAGCAAGTAAGACGGGCTATACAGACTTGCATCTTCTAGTTGGAAATGACGGCTTGCGCTTTGTGCTGGATGATATGTCTTTGAAAGTGGGAGATACTTCTTATTCTAGTCAAGCCGTGACGGATGCGGTTGAAAAAGGAACGAAAGCTTATTACGATGATCCGAACGGGACAGCTTTGACCCAGGCTCAAATGGATGATATTTTGGCCTACGCCAAATCCAAGAAAGTAGGTGTCATTCCAACCATTAATAGTCCAGGTCACATGGATGCGATTCTGACAGCCATGGAACAATTGGGGATCGAAAACCCTCACTTTAATTATTTTGGTACAAAGAAATCAGCTCGGACAGTTGATTTGGACAACCAAAAAGCCATCGACTTCACCAAAGCCCTGGTAGACAAATATGCAGCTTATTTCAGTGGCAAGACAGACATTTTCAATATCGGTTTGGATGAATATGCCAACGATGCCACAGATGCCCATGGTTGGCAGGTTCTCCAAGCCAGCAAGCATTGGCCAGGTGAAGGCTATCCAGAAAAAGGCTATGAAAAATTCATCCAATATGCTAATGATCTAGCAGCTATTGTGAAAAAACACAAGATGAAACCAATGGCCTTTAATGACGGGATCTACTACAATGGCGATACTTCCTATGGTACTTTTGACAAGGATATCATTGTCTCCTACTGGACAGGTGGCTGGAACGGCTATGATGTCGCTTCTTCAAAACTCTTGTCTGAACTAGGTCATCAGATTCTTAATACCAATGATGCTTGGTATTATGTGCTTGGACGGGACAAGGCTGGATCTGGTTGGTACAACCTTGATCAAGGTCTCGAAGGAATTTCCAAGTCAGCGATTGATGTCGTTCAAAAAAATGATGGGTCTAAGGTGCCCTTCATCGGTGGGATGGTAGCTGCCTGGGCAGATACACCATCCGCAACCTACAAAAAAGACCTTCTCTTTAAGTTGATGCATGCCTTCGCGGACAAGAATGCGGACTACTTTGTTGCAGATCTTGAAGTCGTCGGAAAAGCTCTTTCAGAAGCTCCAACTGATTTGGATCACTATACACCGGAATCTCTAGTAGCCTTTACGGCAGCCAAAAAAGCTTTAGAAGGGGTAGGAGCAGACACGACTCGAGCAGAGGCCAAAACCTTGATCGATCATCTTAAAGCAGCTCAAGATGCTTTGGTGTATACAGAAAGCTACGCGAAAGAAGTTGCTGCAAAAGAAGCAGCAGAAAAACTCGCCATGAAGAAGGTCATCTCGATCGATGCAGGTCGCAAATACTTCTCGCTGGATCAGTTGAAACGGATCGTAGATAAGGCCAGTGAGCTGGGTTATTCTGACTTGCACCTCCTTGTCGGAAACGATGGTATGCGCTTCGTCCTCGATGATATGACGGTGGAAGCCAATGGCAAAACCTATGCCAGTGATGATGTGAAAAGAGCCATTTTAGAAGGTACCAAGGCCTATTACGATGATCCAAATGGCCAAGCCTTGACCCAAGCAGAAATGGATGAGCTCCATGCTTATGCTACTGCTAAAGGAATCGGCTTGATTGCGGCAGTCAATAGTCCTGGCCACATGGATGCTTTGTTGGTGGCCATGGAAAAATTGGGCATTGAAAATCCACAAGCCAGCTTTGATACTGTTTCAAAAACAACCATGGATTTGACCAATGAAGCAGCAGTCAACTTTACCAAAGCCTTGATTGGCAAGTATATGGACTACTTCAAAGACAAGTCTAAGATCTTTAACTACGGAACAGATGAATATGCCAATGACGCTACCAGTGCGCAAGGTTGGTACTACCTCAAGTGGTATGACCTCTATGGTAAGTTTGCGGAGTATTCCAATAGTCTTGCAGCCATGGCGCGTGAAAAAGGCTTGCAGCCAATGGCCTTTAACGATGGCTTCTATTATGGAGATGAAGATGATGTTGCCTTTGACAAGGACGTCTTGATTTCATACTGGTCTAAAGGATGGTGGGGCTATAACCTCGCATCTCCACAGTATTTGGCAGATAAGGGTTATAAATTCCTTAATACCAACGGAGACTGGTACTATGTTTTGGGAAGAACACCTGAAACGGGTGGTGGTTATATTGAGAAAGCGATTGCCAATGCAGCTGCTACTCCATTTAGACAACTCCCAAGTACAACGTATCCTGAAACATCTTTGCCGATGATCGGTAGCATGGTAGCTGTTTGGTGTGATACCCCAAGTGAAGAATACATCGAAAAAAATGTCTTTGATCTCATGGAAGCTTTTGCCAACCACAACAAGGACTATTTCAAGGCGGACTTCACTGCTCTTAGAAAAGCAGTTGCTACGGTGCCAACAGATCTAGACATTTACACACCAGAATCGCGCGCAGCCCTTGCGAAAGTCTTAGATAGCTTGAATTGGAATGTGAGCCGTGCTCATCAAGATCAGGTGGATCAAGAAGTGGCCACTCTGACTCAAGCCCTTGCGTGGCTCAAGCCAATCACGCAAGTAGGTAGCTTGGCTGAAAATGACGTCAAAGCCCTAGTGGAAGACAAACCAAGTCTTGAAATCGTAGAAAAAGAACTTGATTTTGACCTTGTGGAACGGAGCAATCCAGATCTCGCTAAAGGAGAACGCAAAGTGATCCAGGCTGGGGTTAAAGGGCAAGGTATTGAGTATGTAGAGGTTTCGGCACTTGATCAAAGTCGAAAAGTGATTGCTACAGAAGTTGCCACAGAGCCGGTTGCAGAAATTGTTGAAGTCGGTACCAAAGAAGTCGTGATCCCAACAAGCCCTTCCGTAGAAGCACCAGTGAAATCAGACTTGCTCGTAAACAAAGTGGTTCCAGATCATTCAACACCTCAAGTGATCTCGAAAGATCAACCAGTAGCACCAGTAAATACCCCAACGCCAATTCCAGCAGCTGTGGAAAAAGAGGTTCGTTCAGAAGCAGTATCTTCTAACAAGCAACTCCCAGAAACAGGAGTGGAATCTGCACTTGGACTCGCTTTACTAGGAGCGATCTTAGGAGCAGCAGGAATAGACTTGAAAAATAAAAAAAGAGACTGAGACCTAGTTGACTTGTAACAGGTCGAAGTTAGGAGAGTGGGACAGAAATCGGTAATTCGTTAGAATTCGATTTCTGTCCCACCTCCGCACAGTTGAGTAGGGCTGTAAAAGCTGATGAAATCAGCGTAGTAGAGCCCACTCAACCACTGCGTCTTGCTCGACAATCCAAAAATAATTGAGAGGCTAGGACTTTTGTCCCAGCCTCTTTTTGTGCTCGCAAAACTGTACCCGGACAGTTTGAGCTTTTCACTCTTGTAACCCCTTCTATATCCTGCTAAAATAAAACCATGACACGATACAAAGCAACCATTTCATATGACGGGACCTTGTTTGCAGGGTTTCAACGCCAACCGCATGCCCGCAGTGTGCAAGAGGAAATCGAGAAGACCTTGACGCGCCTCAATCAAGGAAGTCCTGTTACCGTTCATGGAGCAGGGCGAACGGATTCAGGTGTCCATGCTCTTGGCCAGGTGATTCATTTTGATCTCCCCCAAGCGCGGGACGAGGAAAAGCTCCGCTTTGCCCTCGATACCCAAACCCCAGAGGATATTGATTTCATCCGAGTGGAGCAAGTAGCAGATGACTTTCACTCACGCTACAAGAAACACAGCAAGACCTATGAATTTATCGTGGATTATGGTCGTCCCAAGAATCCCATGATGCGCCACTATGCCACCCACTATCCGTATCCTTTGGATGTGGAAAAGATGCAAGCGGCCATCCAAAAGTTGGAGGGAACCCATGATTTCACCGGTTTCACAGCTTCAGGAACCAGTGTGGAAGACAAGGTTCGTACGATTACAGAGGCTCGCTTGGTCGAGGATGCAGAACATCATCGCCTTGTCTTTACCTTTTCGGGCAATGGCTTTCTCTACAAGCAAATCCGCAATATGGTGGGAACTTTGTTGAAGATTGGAAATGATCGGATGCCGATCGAGCAGATCGATCTAATTTTAGAAAAGAAGGACCGCAATCTAGCAGGTCCTACAGCAGCGCCAAATGGCTTATATTTAAAGGAGATCCGTTATGAGTAATGAATTGATTCTAGCTATTTCAGGAAATGATATTTTTAGTGGGGGAGGTCTTCACGCAGACCTTGCAACTTATACGACTAACAAACAGCATGGTTTTGTGGCAGTGACTTGTTTGACCGCTATGACGGAGCACGGTTTTGAAGTGATTCCGGTGGATCCGACGACCTTTGCTCAACAGCTCAACTCCCTTAAAGATGTTCCTTTCTCTGCTATTAAACTCGGTCTTTTGCCAAATGTCCAAGTGGCAGACTTAGCCTTGGACTATGTCAAAGCCCATGCGGAGATCCCTGTGGTACTAGATCCTGTCTTGGTCTGCAAGGAAAGCCATGATGTTGAAGTTTCAGCTCTTCGAGACGAATTGATCAAATTCTTCCCTTATGTGACTATCATTACACCAAACTTACCAGAAGCTGAGATCTTGACCCAAAGCAAGATTCAATCGCTCGACGATATGAAGGAGGCAGCGCGTAAGCTCCACGAATTAGGAGCAGCGAATGTCGTGGTCAAAGGGGGCAATCGTCTCAATAAAGAAAAGGCCATTGATGTCTTTTATGATGGGACAGACTTCACCGTCATTGAAGAGCCAGTCTTAGAAAAGAACAATACAGGAGCTGGTTGTACCTTTGCGTCTAGCATTTCCAGCCAGTTGGTGAAAGGGAAATCACCGCTTGAAGCTGTTAAAGCCTCTAAAGACTTTGTCTTCCAAGCGATTCAACATTCAGACCAGTATGGAGTAGTACAATATGACATCTAATCGAACTCAACTCATTGCTCGCCTCTCTATCTTATGTGCCTTGACAGTTGTACTTGGCTACTATACAAAACTTCCAACTCCCACAGGGATCGTCACCCTGCTAGATCTTGGAGTGTATTTTACAGCCTTCTATTTTGGGCGTAAGGAAGGTGCTATTGTAGGTGGTGTCGGAGCCTTCCTACTCGACCTGATTTCAGGCTATCCTCAGTGGATGTTCTTTAGCCTCCTCTTTCACGGGGGGCAAGGTTACTTCGCTGGCTTCAAGGGCAAAGCTCGTTACCTAGGCTTGCTCCTTGCGACAGTCGTGATGGTAGGCGGTTACGCACTAGCTTCTGCTCTCTTTTTAGGCAATGGTTGGGGAGCTGCTATCTCGGACATTCCGAATAACCTCGCTCAGAATTTTGTTGGAATGGCTTTAGGCTATGTGGTCTATTATGCATTTCAAAAGAAAGGAAGCTAATTCATGGATCTGGAGCAACTGAAGAAGGATACAAAAGAAATCTTGGTAGATGTCTTGGAAAAAAGCCGTCTCCGCCAAGGACAAATCCTCGTCCTCGGGATGTCTTCAAGTGAAGTTGCAGGAGGACAAATTGGAAAAGCCTCCAACATCGACATTGCCGAAGCTATTGTCCAGACCTTGCTAGATGAGTTGAATCCAAGAG